>JAGOHQ010000205.1 GCA_017996075.1 Aliarcobacter sp. | reverse complement strand
ATATCTAAAAGTTCATCAACATTTTCATATCCAAATCTTTTTAATACATCTTTTGGAATATCTTGATAAATTTTTTTCATTTTTATTACATCTTCATATTTTTTGTTAAAATTATTATTAATCAACTCTTGAAGAAGTGCTTTATTTTGCATAGCTTCGTTATCTGGATATTTATCAGCTACTTCATTTGGCAAAATAGCTTTTTGTCTCATTTTTATCTCATCATAAAACATAGATGAATTATCAAAATTTACACTTTTTGGATAGTTATCGATAATATCTTTATATAAAATTTTTGCAAGTTTTAAGTATGTATCCGTTTTGTCATATAATTTCATATATAAATTTGCCAATTTATACTTTGTTTGCTCTAAAATATCATCTTTTTTTGAAGTTATTATTAGATTTTTTAAAATATCTATAGCAAAATTTGTCATATCTAGTTTTAAAAGTAAATCAACTCTTTGATTTGCAACTATATAATCACTAGAGTAAAAAGATGGATTTGTTGCTAAAAGTTGTCGCATAAGTTCACTTGCTTCCTCTTTTCTTCCTTCAAGTAAATATATATCAAAAAGTTCATTTGCAGCGATTGAAGCAATATTTTTATCTTTTGTATCGCTTAAGACTTCAAAAATTACTTTTGAAGCCTTTTTATAGTCTTTTTGATATTTAAAAATCTTTGCTAAAGATATTTTTCCTTTTGCTTTTGCCTCTTCATCATCAAAAATATCTACTACTGTTTGAGCATAATATCTGGCATCTTCTACTTTATTTATATTTAGTTTTAAATCTATCAAAATTAAATAAGCTTTTAATAAATCCTCTTGATCTATAAGCGATGAATTTATAGCTACTTCAAGCTCATTTGAAGTACTATTTATATGCTGTTTTGAGTTTGTTTTTATTACTAATTCTGAATAAAGTATTAAAATATCTGCATTTAAAAGTGATACTTTATTGTTATCTTTTATAATTTTTAATTTTTCAAAAGCTTCATGAAGTTTTCCATCAAGTGCTATTGCTTTAACTTCATCTAATTGATTTAAAGTATTTATTATTGTCTCTTTTGTTTTTGTTGGAATTTGTTTTCCATTTGAATCTATAAAACTATAATAAAAATCTCTATCTTTAGCATTTAAAAGAGAGATAAGAAGTATAAATATAGTTAAAAATCTCAAATTTTACCTTTTTTTCTTTAATTCATAAACATAAGAGAAAATCTCAGCAATTGCTTTATAAAACTCTGAAGGAACTTCTCTTTCTAACTCAATTTGATCATACAAAGCTCTTGCAAGACTTGGATTTTCTATTATAGTTACACTATTCTCTTTTGCTATCTCTTTTATTCTTAAAGCTAAAAAATCTATACCTTTTGCAACAAGTAAAGGAGCTTGATTTTTTGAACTATCATATTTTAAAGCAACAGCATAGTGTGTTGGATTTGTAATAACAACATCGGCATCAGGAACACTACTCATCATTCTTTTTTGTGCCATTTGCATTTGAATTCTACGAATTCTTCCCTTAACTTGCGGGTCTCCCTCCATATTTTTATACTCATCTTTAATCTCTTGTTTACTCATTTTTAAAGATTTCATATAATAATGTTTTGAAAAATAGAAATCTATTATAGCAAAAATAATAATAATAAACAAAATAGTAAATACAAATATAATAATCAAATCAATCATAGCTTCAATAGTTGCATTTAACTCTTTATTCATCATTATTAAAAAATCTTGATATGTAAGTGAAAAAAGTAAGAACATAACCCAAACTATAACAGATAATTTTAGAGTTAATTTCAAAGCCTCCATTAATTTTTTTAAGCTAAAAACATTTCCAATGCCCTTTATTGGATCCAGTGTTTCTAAATTAAATTTCAAAGGAGTTGCAATAAATCCAAACTGCATCCAGTTAGAGGCAAGTGCTAAAACAAATACTAGCAAATATATAGGAGCTAATGCTTTAATTAATGTTGTTGCAACTGTAACAGTAATTGTAAAATATGTACTTTCATCTAACTCTTGTCCAATAAAACCATATATATATAACATAACTTTTTTTATCTCTAAAAACATAAAACCTGAAAGAAATATTAAATAAACAGAACCTAAAGTTAAAATAACAGCTCCTGCTACTTCAACAGATTTACCTACATTTCCTTCATTTCTGGCATCTTCTATCTTCTTGGATGTGGGTTCTTCGGTTTTTTCTTCATCATCAGCCATAAAATTTCCTACTCAAATTTACTAATAAAATAGTTTGTAAATGCATCAAAAAATATCTCTAAACCAAATATTAAAAACAAAAATATTAAAGCAAACTTCAACTGAAAAGTTATAATAAATGGAGAAAATGCTGGCATTGACTTTGTACCATAACCATAATAAACATCCAAAATAAATCCTATAAAAAATAGAGGTAAAGCAAATGTAAACGCAAAAGCAAACATTCTATTTATCTCACCAATAGCAAGTTTTATACCATTTATAGAGAATATATCAAAAGTTCCCAAATGTATCATAGAGAAGCTTTTTGCTAATAAAACCAATGTCATTTCATACATTCCTGTTTGAAAAAAAAGCATCAATGATACCCAAAAAAGTAGTTTTGCTATCAAACCTTCTTGAGAACCTGTTGTTGGATCAAACATCATAGCCATAGATAAAGCAGTTGAATACTCTACAAATTCACCTATAATTTTAACAGATGAAAA
>JAGOHQ010000024.1 GCA_017996075.1 Aliarcobacter sp. | reverse complement strand
CAAAGGATTAGTCATGATAGGTGCATTATGGACTGGAATATCAGGATTAGCAGCACATCAAACAGCATTGGATAATGAGTCAAATAACATTGCCAATGTAAACACTGTAGGTTATAAAGCGGGAAGAGTATCTTTCGCAGATCAAATTTATCAAGGAAAAATTGGTAAAGGATCATTTGTGCAAGATGCAGAGAAGATTTTCGTAGCAGGTGGTTCAAAAATCACTGGAGTTGAGTATGATGTTGCTTTACAAGGTGATGGATTCTTTTCTGTTGTAAATAAAAATACACTAGGAACTGCAGAGACATTTTATACAAGAGCTGGAAATTTCCGTATGGGTCAAAGTGGAACTTTACAAAACCCAGATGGATATGAGGTTCAAGGTTGGGCTATGAGTTCGATTGATCAAAAAAATGATGTAAAGAGTACAAACCAAAATGATACAAGATTTACAGACTCTTATATTAAAAATCTTGGAAATAGTATTATTAGACATGGAGATTTTATTGAAACAATTGCAGCAAAGGCTACAAATTTTGATGAAACAGCAAAATCAGACTCTACAACAGTATTTAGTGGAGCTGGAGCAAAAACAAAAGCATCAAAACTAAAAGATATAGACCTTGCTATGGCTGATTATAATACTTGGCTTCAAAAATATAAAGATGATCCAACTTTACCATCAGCTGGCTCAACAGCTCAAGTTTCACAAGCAAATTTTAGAACAGGTGTTCCTCCTACTTCAATTATTGGAAAAGAGGGAGATTCTATTGAAATAGTAATAAATGGTAATCAATATACTCAAAATTTTGTACCAACAAAAACAACTACTGATTATAGACAAGAACTTTGGAACTCTTTGCCAACATTACCAGTGGATGAAAGAGCTTTGTATAGTTTAATGAATCCAGCAGCTGTAGAAGCTATGCCTACTGTGACAGAGGCAGATAGAGCTGCAAAAGATGCTGAAGTAGCAAAATATGATAGATTAGCAGGTAAAATAGAGACATATAAAGCTATGGCTGATAAAATATCAAATAAAGAAGCTGGTCTTGTAGCTTATATGGCAAAAGATAGATTAGATCCAACTGCTGATATTTTAGATCCAAATGGTATGTATGAAGAAAGTACTAATTTAGCAGATATGCTAAGAGGAGTTATTCAAATAAAATCTTTGGTTCCAGGGCAAGAGTTTAAAATTACTCAAGTAGCTGAATACTCTGGTGAAAATAAAAACTTCTCTGTAAAAGGTTCATTTCAAACAACAGCAGCAGCAGTTGCAGGTTCTGGAAAAGCAGCACTTGAAGCTTCAAGAGAAGCTTTATCTAGACTTGTAAGTGGAAATCAACAAAGTGTTTATACTACTCAAGATTTATATGGAGCTGGTGCTACAAGAGAGTTCTCTTTTAGTATTGAAATTTTTGATAAAGATTTAGGTATGGTTATTCCTGTTCCAAATGATGGAGGAACTCCTCCTCAACCAGTTTCAATTCCAGGTGGAGTTGTTCCTGCTGTTCCTGCTATTACTGGAAATAATATAGATGATATCGTTGATGCAATAAATAATTTAAGAACTCCTTCTGGTCCACAATTAGGAGATTATTTAGTAGCGAAAAATATCAATGGGAATTTAGTAATAGAGACAAATGATTCAAATTATGATGTAGAGTTTGATGCAAAACTAACATATCAAGATCCTGCGGCTGTTCCTCCAATTACTACAGATACTTTAGTTGAAGTTAATCCAAATTACTCTGGAAGAAGAGGTGCTGGTGGAGAATTTATGGAGATAACTACAAGAGTTGATCAAACTTCTACTCAAAACAGTCTTCAATTAAGACTAGATGCATTAAATATCTCTGATAATAAGTTTGGAGAGTTTAGAGTAGATGATACAGGACTTATTACTATAAAAGAGGGTAGTGTTGAGTATGCTGTTGGACAGCTTTCAATTGCAAGATTTACAAATAATCGTGGACTTGAAGCAGTTGGAAACAACAACTTCCAAAAAACTCAAGAGTCAGGAAATGCAATATATAGTACAAATAACAATAACACAGATGGTGTTATGAGTAGGGCTTTAGAGATAAGTAAAGCAGATTTAAGTGAAAGCTTAGTAAACTTGATGGTATTTCAAAGAGCTTTTGAAGCAAATGCAAAATCTATAACAACATCAGATGAGCTTTTAAGTACACTTATTAACTTAAAAAGATAATATTACAAATAGAGCAAGATTTTTTCTTGCTCTATTTAAAAATATTAATTATAGGAAAAAAATTGGATTTTTTAATATCAACAGTTTTAGCTATCATTTTACTTTACTTTATTTCAAGTACAAGTGCCTATAAATCAATGTATAAAAAAATAAAAGAAGAAAAAGAGATTATAGAAGAAGAGCTTACAAAGCTTGAAGTTTTAATTCAAAGATATGAAAAACAAGTAAAAATAGGTACAAGCAGTCTTAAAAACAATCAAGAAAACTTACAAGTTGCAAGGGACGATTTACAAACACTTAGACTTGAAAATATTACTTTAAAAAATAAAATCAACGACCTACAAAAAAGAAATGAAGAGTTATTTGCTCAAGTAAATGCAATTATTTAGGAATAATTTGAAAAAATCTATATATAAAATAGTTATAATTTTTTTTATACTAAATAATTTTTTATATGCAGATATTATTGAATCGCAACCACAAATAATTTTTGAATTAGAAAAACTAGAAGCTTCAAACGAAAATTTGGAGATACAAGTTGATTTTAATAAAGCAGTTTTACATTTTAGAAAAGGTGAATACAAAGATGCTTTAAGACTTTTTGAAAGAACATCAAAAATTTTTGAAGCCCCATCGCTTTTAAATATGGGAATAATATATTACAAGCAAAAAGATGATGAAAAAGCAAAAGAGCTTTTTAATAAAATTTACTCAAAAAAGACAAATTTACTAAATCAACCATACTCATTTATATCATCATGTTACTATCTTTTTGAGATAACAAAAGATGATAAATATATGCTAGATTTAGTAACAATTTTTCAAAATAGCAATAAATTAAGTGAATACAATGAGCTTATTACAGATATTAAAGATGCTATTTTGAAAGAGTTGGCAAATAGATATTTGATGATAGAAGATTATGAAAATGCACTAGGGGCTTTAAATGCTATGAGTTACTCTTTGGATTTAAAAAAAGCTATGATTTTAATAAAATTAAATAATTTTCAAAAAGCTTCAGTAATTTTAAAAAAGGTAAGAGAAGAAGAGAAAAATATTGAAATTTTAAATAAAGTATTATGGATTTCTGCATACTCTAGTTTAAAACAAAATAATTTTGAAGATGCACAAGAGATACTAGATTTAATAAATGATAGAAAAAAAGATTTTAATGTAAATACACAAATGCCTCTAGAGATATTTTTTAATAAAGATTTATATACATATAAAGATTATTATAAAAAGGTTATTAAATTTGATGAAGAGAGAATGTACGATTTTATCTACTATTTCGCTCCTTTTGTTTTTTCAGATTCAAAAGAGATAATATATGACTCTGTAAAAGGTTTTATATATGGAAAAGCACAAAGTGTAGAAAATTTAGAAAATATGGTTGAGTATAATACAAAATTTATTAACTTAGTAAAACAAGATCCAATAAAGAGAGTAAATGAGTTAAAAAATATTATAAAAACAGACTCAAAAGCATACATTTACTATAACTTAGGTCTATCTTATGCACAAATAAATGATTTTACAAATGCATATAAAAATTTTGAAAAAGCTTATAAATTAAGTCCTGGAAATAAATTATACTCAGTTATGTATCTAATTACTGCAAATAAAGCATCTGCTGATATGCCAGAAAAACAAAGAGCTATTTTAGATAAAAATATAAAAGATAGTAGTGGATTGTATAGTTATTTTTCAAAAGAGTTATATAAATTATTTATAAATAGTGGTTACAATGTTGTTGAAACAGCACAATCTTATGAAAAAACAGTTTTCTATAAAGCGATAGATTTTTTAAAGAAGATGAATAACAATGAAGATTTAAGTAATCATCAACTTCTTGAAGATTATGAACGAGATTCATTTATATATCTTTTAAAACTTGTTCAAAAAAATAAAAATGAAGATGAGTATAGATACGCATCAAGAGTTCAAGATGCAGTAACTTTGAAATACAATAATAATTTTTTAGATAGCTCTTTAATTACTTCAAAATATTATATTGATATTTTAAAAGCATTTGGTGTTTTTTCAAGAGTAGATTTTAATATAGATGGAAATAATAACCCAAGCTATTTGGTAACAAAAGCTTATAGCGATTTATATTTGGGGAAACCACTTAATTCTATTGATACTCTAAAAAGGTTAAAAGATGAGTTTGGATATGAAAATAGATTTACAATGTATCTTTCAACTGCATCATTTTTGGAATCTTTAAGACCAGAAGAAGCATCTATTCAAATATCTTTAATAAAAGCATTTTATAAAGATAAAGATACAGATTTTTTAACTGCGATTCAACTTTTACAAAATATGAATATTTCAAGTGCAAAACAATTTTTAGAAAATAAGTATGATAATCCATATATAGATTTTAGAATTGTTGGTTTTGAAGAGTTTATGCTTTCTTTATAATACTATTTAATTTTTTTTTGTTATAATGTTTTAAAATTCTTACAAAGGAGTCTGTCGTGGAAATTGGAAGAGTAGCACAAATTGATAATGCAAAAGAAAACTATGAAATTAAGACAAAACAAGTAAGTAATGTTGAAGAAAAAGTTAAAACAATACAAGAAGACGAGTATAAAAAGAATGCTTCAAAGGATCCAGCAAGTGAGTTGAATGAAGTTATTTTGGATAATATTCAATTTGGATACAACAAAAAATCAAGAGATTTCTTTGTAAAAATAACAAGAGGCGATATTGAAAATAAATATCCAACAGAAGATATGATGAAAATAAAAGCTTTTTTAATTGAAGAGCTAGAAAAAAGTATTAAAAATTAAAAAAAGGTAACATAAGTTGGCATCAGATTTATCAAATGTATTTAAAAACGAGCTATCAAATACACTAGAGCAATTACTAGGGAAAAAAGCAAAAATATCTGAAACAAAAAAACTAGACGAAAGCTTTGATTCACCAGCTTTTATAGAAGCAGATGTAAAATTTGATATAAAAGGTTTAACTTCAGGTATAGTTTTTTATATTCCAACTGTTAGTGCTACAAAGTTTGAGTATTTAATGTTGGGTGGAATGGGTGATTTAAAAGCAGATATTGACGATGAAACAACAGATGCTGTAAATGAAATAGTTTCAAATATTTGTGGAAGCTTTTGTACTGCTTCAAATGCTCAAGGTATGCCAGATATTGTTGGTATGAAATCTGAGATTAAAGGAACAAAAAAAGTAGAAAAAAGCGCATTAGATGGAAAAGATTTATATATTTTTAGTATATCTTTAGATGAAGATGAAACTCCTATTTTAATAAGTTTTGACAAAGCATTTTCTCCTTTTTTCTCTTTAATTACAGGAATAAAAGATGAAAAACCAGTGGTTTCTGCTCCTGTTGCAGCTCCTGTTGTTCAAGCTCCTATGCAAGCAAATGTAGGTATTTCAAATCCATCTAAAAATCTTGAACTTTTGTACAATGTTAGATTAAAACTAAGTGTAAGATTAGGTACAAAAATAGTTCTTTTAAAAGATATTTTAAGATGGGATGTTGGTGAGATTATTGAGCTTGAACAAATGGTAAACGAACCACTTGAAATTCTTATAAATGGTGTAAAAATAGGTGAGGGTGAAGCTGTAATTGTAGAAGGAAAATTTGGATTAAAGATTAAAAAAATCATAAATGAAGATTTTAAAATAGATAAAATAGGATTGTAAAATGGAGATAAATAGTAGCAATTTATATAACAAAGATATTCTAAAAACAAATAAATTTGAAAATTTAGATAGTAATAGTCTTAAAAATGTTGAGGATAAAGAGTTACGTGATGTAAGCAATAATTTTGAAGCATTTTTTATAAATCAAATACTTGAAACTTCTTTGAAATCAACTAGTATAGCAGGTGAAGAAGCTGGTAGTGATATTATAAAAGGTATGTATTTGCAATCAATTTCTGATAGTTCAAGTGGTAATTTTGGAATTAGTGATATGCTTTATAACTTTTTATCACAAAATAATAAGAAAGAACAAGGTTAGAATATGGTTGATAAAATAGTAGATAATATGCAACAACTAATACTAGAATTAAAAAATGCAATAACTCAAGATATAGAAGATATAAAAGCCTCAAAACATGAAGAACTTTTTGGAAGAAATGATAGAAAAAATTCAATTATAAATGAGATTATGAATCAAAAAGTTGAATTGAACAAAGAACTAACAACGCTTATTCAAAATAACTTTGATGTAAATATTTATAGAGACAAAGTAAATGAACTAGAAGATGGATTAAAAACTTTATATGAGTTAAATAGAAAATTAGCAAATATAGTTTTACCAATAAAACAGATGTATAAAGAGCTTTTAGATGAGATAAGTGAGCAATCTGGAGGACAGATTTTTGATATTAAAGCTTAGTTTTTTATCTCTAGTTTTTTCTTCATATTTATTTGCAATTTCTGTTTTTGTAACAAAAGAACCAATAAAATATGAAGAGAAAATAGATATTTCTAAACTAGAACAAAAAGAGTTTGAGACAATTCCTAGAACTTGTACACCTTTGACTTTGGAAGATTTACAAAATGGTGAATTTGTAACAACTCACCATATTAATAAAAACAGTATAGTTTGCCAAAAAAGTCTAAAATCTACTGAAAACAATGAGATAATTTTTAATTTTGGTGGACTTAAAATTGTAAAAAAAGGAAAAATTATTTATGAGAATGAAGAGTTTATAAGATTTAAGAATTTAGATGGAACTATTGAACAAATATATAAAGATGGAAGACAAAAATGAATAGACTCTCGTTTTTAGGGGAAACGCCAACGGAAGCTTTAAGAAATGCACAAATACAGTGTGGCGAAGAAGCTATTGTAATCTCTACAAAAAAAATTGCAAATGCAAATGGCTATAATAAAGATATGTACGAGATAGTTGTTGCTATTGAAGATGATGAGATTCAAAAAAATATGGAGTTTACCAAAACAGCAATTGCAAAAGCATCTGTTGAATCAGAGCCTATAAAAGCACAAGTTTATGACTATAAAGAAGAGATTTTAAAAATGCAATCTCTTCTTGAACAAGTTCAAAAAACTCTTTGGAAACCAAAAAGCCAACTATATGACTTACTTATTCCGCCTGAATTTATAGACGTTTATACCATTTTTGAGAAAAATGAGTTTGATAGTGAGATGACATACACTATTATGAAAAAGACAATCAAAGAGCTTCCAGTTTCATTAAAATCAAACCAAAAAAAAGTAAATGATTTTTTCAAATTAGTTTTAAGAAGAGTCATTCCTATTAAAATGGAGCAACCTTTAAGAAAAGAGCAAAGAAAAATTATGATGATGGTAGGACCAACTGGAGTTGGAAAAACTACAACTATTTCAAAACTAGCCGCAAGATTTGCTTATAAAATGGAACAAAATCATAAAGTTGGTGTTATTACTTTGGACTCTTTTAGAGTTGGTGCAATTGAGCAATTACAAGCATATACAAATATTATGAGACTTCCTTTGGAAATAGTTAAAAAACCTGAAGATTTAACAGAAGCACTTTTAAGGCTTAAAAATTGTAGTTATATTTTTATTGATACAGCAGGTTCTAGCCAATATGACATTGATAAAATAGAGCTAATAAATGAGTACAGAAAGCATGTATATGAGCTTCCTATTGAAAAAACTTTGGTTCTGCCTTCAAATGTAAAACATAGTGATTTGATGGAGATTTATAAGAATTATTCAATACTTGATATTGACAACCTTATTTTTACAAAATTAGATGAGACAAAAAGTTTTGGAAATGTTATATCTTTTTCACATAAAACAAAAAAATCAATTACATATTTCTCTATTGGACAAAATGTTCCTGATGATTTAATAGCAGCAGATGCATCATTTTTAATAGATTGTTTTATGAATAATGAGTGCAGTAAGGAGATATAATGCTTGATGTAAAACTTTCACAAGCCGAAAAATTAATAAATCTTACTTCAAAAGTAAATAGTGAATTAAATAGTTCAAAAACAAAACTTTTGACAATAACATCTGGAAAAGGTGGAGTTGGAAAATCTACTTTTACAGCAAATTTTGCTTATATATTATCACAAAAAAATCTACGAGTATTGGTTTTGGATGCTGATATAGGTTTAGCAAATATGCAAGTACTTTTTGATGTAAAACCAGTAGTTACACTTTTTGATTATATTAATGGGCATAAAAAACTACAAGATGTAATAATAGAAACAAAATATCCAAATCTCTCTTTAATTGCTGGAAAAAGTGGATATCAATATGCAACAAATAGCAGCAGTTTTATATTTTCA
The DNA here is from genome assembly GCA_017996075.1 of Aliarcobacter sp. Taxonomy (GTDB): domain Bacteria; phylum Campylobacterota; class Campylobacteria; order Campylobacterales; family Arcobacteraceae; genus Aliarcobacter. The sequence goes on along the minus strand of JAGOHQ010000024.1, from coordinate 1,336 downwards.
AGATTAGTGCAAGATATATTAGATTTAAACTTTTATGATATTTTAATTGTTGATACTGGAGCTGGATTAAATGACTATGTAAAAGAGTTTTTAAAAGTATCAACAAATATTTTAGCCATAACTTCAACAGATCCTAGCGCTCTAACTGATGTTTACTCTTTGATAAAAATGTTAGCAATTGATAAAAAGAGTTTAATGCTTTGTTTTAATCATACAAAAAATGAGCTGGTTGGTGAAACAATTTCAAACTCTTTGATTAATTTAGCTAAAAAAAACAGATTAAAAAGCGAATTTGTGATAAAATATATAGGAAGTGTGCCAAGTAGCGAAAACATTACAAAAATAGCAAGAGCTAGAAAAATATTTGTAAATGAGTTTCCACAAGAAGACGCAGCTATTAAGTTGCACAATATTGTAGATGGTGTTTTAAAAAATATTTAAAAATCGGAGTTTAAGTGGTAGTAGAAAGATTTTCACAAAATCTAATAAATACTGGAATATTTAGAATATATATAGCAATTGGTTTTTTTGCTACAATAATATTTTTTACATTCAACGCAGAACTTTTTTCGCCACTTCAAATGCTTTTTGGAGCTATTTTAGTTACTGTTACTCTAAAAGGTTTTAGTAACTTAATGTTATCTTTTATAGTTAATAATTTTAGCCTAGAACAAAAACGAATGGATTTTGACAATAGATACAATGAAGATAAAATAAACTTACTTTTAAATCAACTTGCTACAAAAGATATGACAGGGCACAAAGAAAACGAAGAGTTATCCAATGAACAATTAACTCAAGAAGTAGTTAATGATGATAAAAAAGTAGAAGCCGCAAGCTAAAAATAGGAGAATAGAAAATGAGTATAGTAGGTGCTATAAACTATTTAAATCCATTGCAAGGTATTGATAGTGCAAATGTAAAACAAAGTGAAACTTTAAGTGAAAGTCAATATGCTGATAAATCTTTTAAAGATTTATTAAATGGAGCTATAAATGAGGTAAATGATTCTCAAATAGAAGGATATAATTCTATGAGAGAGATTGCAACAGGAAAAGTAGCAAATTTACAAGAAGCTGTTCAAAAAATTGAAGAGGCAGAGTTAAGCCTTAAATTGGGATTAGAAGTAAAAAATAAAGCAATAAATGCTTATAGAGAAATTATGAGAATGCAAATTTAGTAAAAGGAGCGAATTATGGGTTTTTTTGATGGATATAATGTATCAACTTCAGGAATGAGTGCACAAAGAACAAGAATAAATGTTGTAAGTGCTAATATTGCAAATGCAAAAACAACTCATACTCAAGAGGGTGGACCATATAAAAAGCAACAAGTT
>JAGOHQ010000204.1 GCA_017996075.1 Aliarcobacter sp. | reverse complement strand
TTCTTTAGATTTTAATACAAAAAATAGAACTATTGATATGCATATTTCAAATATTAGAGCAAAAATTGGTGATGATTCAAAAAACCCTAAATATATAAAATCTGTTTGGGGAATTGGTTATAAGTTTGTAGGTTAGAATGTCAATTTTCAAAAAATTAACTATCCTTTTTATTATTAGTTTTATTTTAATGACTGTAATTGGATTGTGGATTGATAATATAAATTCAAAAAGAGTTGATAATTTTGCAAAAGAGAAATACCTAAAAGTTATTGACGATATTTTTAAAAATATAGAAAATAAAAATTATTTAGATTCTTTGATTTTAAAAAATAGTTTAGAAAAAGTAAATTTTTTAGATGAAAATAATTTAGAAACTATCTATTCTCAAAATTCTGCATTTACAGATATATCTATTTTGAAATATAAATCATCAAATATCTACATTCTAAAAATAAAATATTTAGATGAGTCATATATTTTCAAAGCATTAGATGAAGAGAGTTTAAGTGATAAAACTATTTTAAATGTACTAGTATTTTTAGATATTTTTGCACTTTTAATAATGTTTTTATTTATAATTAAACTTCTAAGTCCACTAAAAACTATAACTAAAGAGCTAAAAGCTTTTGCAAATGGTAATTTATCAACAAGAATAGATATAAAATCCAACGATGAAATTGGAACTTTAGCAAAGAGTTTTAATAATATGGCAAGTTCTTTAGAAAACTCTATAAAAACAAGAGAGGAGTTACTTCGTGATATTGGGCATGAGTTAAGAACTCCAATAGCAAAAGGAAAATTTGCTATTGAAAAAATAGATGATTTTTCACAAAAAGAGCTACTTAAAAAGATTTTTCAAGATTTAGAAAAACTTACAAATGAGCTAATTGAGCTTGAAAAACTAAATATTTCAAAATTAAATTTAACAATATTTAGTGCAGAAACTTTAGTGTTAGAATCTTTGGGAAAACTATATTTAGAAGATGAAAGTAAAGTAGATATAGAAATTTTTGAAGATTTTAAAATAGAAGGTGATTTATATTATTTATCAATTGCACTTAAAAATCTAATTGATAACGCTTTAAAATACGCTATTTCATTTCCAATAATCATAAAAGTAGATAAAAATCAAATCTCTATTTTAAATAGTGGTGAAAAACTATCAAAAGAGTTTGAGTATTATCTAAAACCTTTTACTCAAGAACTTATTCAAAGAGATGGCTTTGGTTTAGGTTTAAGTATAGTAAAAAAAATTCTTGATAAACACAATTTTCAACTCATTTATAGTTATAAAAATGGCTTTAATATATTTAAAATCATTTTATAATGAATATATCATTAGAGATTTTGTATAATCTAACTTCAATTTTTTATAAAGGCAAAATAGTGATAGAAAAAATAAATGAAAAACAAAATATCTTAAATGACAATATTGGTTTTGTAGAGAATTGGGATTTTAGTAGAGCAAATTTAAATGAAGAGAATAGAATTTTAGCTATAACTCAAGTAGCTTCAATTTGTTATCAAAATCCAAAAGCACTTGGAAGTGAAAGTCTTTATAATAGACTTATGGCTGAAAGTATGGGATTACCAAGTTCTAGTTTTGAATTTGTACCAGTTTTACTAGATTATGAAAATCCAAAACATCAAGAGATTTTAAAATTAGAGTATTCAAACTGTAAAAAATTTGGTGAAATTTTAGATGATAGATATTTGCTTACAAATTATAGAGCATTAGTTTATGATTTTGAAAACGATAAAGATAAATTTAGTTTTGATATTCGAACAATTTTTAATACACAAGAAGAGTGCAAAATCATAAAAGAGTATTTCAAGGTGTTTTTATTTAAAGTAGATTTTCCTACAAGAAGCCAAATGGTAAGACATAGAATTTCTTGGCAAGAATTAAGTAGAAGATATGTAAGTGCTAAAAGAGTACCTTTTGAGTTTTATGTTAGTGAAAAATTAAAAGAGAATCAAAAAGTACAAGATTTAATCAAACAAAGTGAAGATTTATATTTTGAATTACTTGAAAATGGAGTTAAACCTCAAGAAGCTAGACGTGTAATTCCTCAAATGGGTTACACTCAAATTTGGGGTGCCTTTATGCCAAAACAACTTGATAACTATTTTAAACTAAGACTTGACGAACACGCTCAATGGGAGATTAGACAAACTGCAATTGCAATGCAAGAGCTTTTAAGATGAGTGCTTTAGAGATTGCTGATATTATAGGTATTATCTCTTTTGCTCTTAGTGGTTTTTTAATAGCAGTTCACTGTAAACTTGATATTTTAGGAGTTTTTATATCTGCGTTTTTAACTGCTTTTGGTGGTGGAATGACAAGAGATGTATTAGCAGATAGAACTCCTTATGTTTTTACTTCAAACCTCCCTCTTAGTTTAGTAATTGCAACAGTTTTAATAGCCATGCTTTTTAAACTTCATAAAATTACAAATCTTGAGGGTAAGTGGGCATTTGTAATATCAGATGCTATTGGTCTTTCATCATTTGCAATAACAGGTGCAATAATTGCAATTGAGAGTGGTTTTAACTTCTTAAGTGCTGTAATGCTTGCATTTATAACAGCAGTTGGTGGAGGAACTATACGAGATGTTTTAATAAATAGAATGCCTTTTATTTTAGTTTCAGAGTTTTATGCAACTGTTGCTTTAATTATAGGAAGTGTTGTTTATATTTTAGATGCATTTGAACTTAGAAATATATTCTCTTTGAT
>JAGOHQ010000023.1 GCA_017996075.1 Aliarcobacter sp. | reverse complement strand
AATCATTTCTTTGTTGCTTAGCACACCATCGTTACCAACAATGCACCAACAAATAGGGAGAAAACAACAGAATATTTTATCGGTGCCACCCGACATCAAACTAAGCGACTTCTTGTCGCACGGCTACATTTACATAAAGGTACTAAAAGCGACACACGTCTTAAAGATTACTTAATCTAAAGTATCAAAGGTTTTAAAATAGCCCTATAAATCTATTAATTCTCGTTGAAATATAAACTTAGCCTCTTATAATTCTAAAAGTGCTACCATTACGAAATCTAAACAAAGATAGATTTTTATAATAAATAGGGTACTTCTGCATAAAGGTACGAAAAGTTCCAAGTTGCTTAAATATGGAGTATAGCCCTACAAAGGTATTTTTTTACTAACAATATTTAAACTAAGCTTAATATATTTTTTCTCAAAAAAGAAAAATACCAAAATAGATTGGATAAAGTTATTCAAATCAAGTTTTTGTAAAATTAATTAATAATTCGTTAAATAAATTTTGATATAATTGCACTTGAACTTACGAAAGGAATTTATGAAAAAAAATATCGTTTTATCTATTGTTTTTTTTTCTATCTTATTTTCTTCTGTACACTCGTTTGCTTTTGAGTTTTTCAATGATGAAAAAAACTGTGTTATAACTTCCAAACAGTGTGCAACAGAGTTTAATACATCTTCAGTAGATATTGAAGTTTGTGAAAAGCATCATAAGTGCCACCACTATTATGTCCTTAACCAAAATGATTATATTTCAAAATTTGAATTTAGAAATATCAATGAAACTTTAAAAGCAACAAACTATATCTTTCAATTCTCCACATTTCTACTCAAACCACCTATTATTTAATTTACTTTCATTCATTCTATCTCTATATTTATAGAGCAAACTTATACTAAGGAAAGTAAATGATAAAAAATAGATTAATTTCTATGTTTATCTTGTTTTCTTGCAGTAGTGGAGTACTTTTTGCAGATGATTTTAATCAATTTTTAAATAAAGCAATTGAAAAAAGTCCTTATTTGCAATCTTCAGCTATTGGAGTTGAACAAGCTAAACAAGAAAGTTATAAACAATTACGATATGAAAACCCCACTTTAAGTGGAGAGTTTTCAAAATATAAACCCAATGATGGTTCTAATGATAGTGGTTATAATATTAGCCTTACCCAACCATTTAGATTATGGGGCGTATCAGGTGATAAAGAGCGTTTTTCACAAGCAATTGTAAAAGGTGCTAACAGTGAATATATGTTAAATACATCCGATTTTATTCGAAATATCTCTTTATATTTTACTGTTTATGCACAAGAAAAAATGCTTCTTGACTTAATGCTAGATGCGACGAACATTGCAAAGACCATTTATGATATTTCTCAAGAACGTCATGCTGTTGGTTCAATTTCACGAGCAGATATGCTTCAAGCCAAAGCTATATTTTTGGAACAACAAACACAATATGATAGTTTAAATATATCTTCGATTGAAAGCTATTATGAGTTATTGAAACTTGCAGGTATCAAAGAAAAAATTGAGATAAACACGAATCATACTTTTGAAGTTAAGAAATCAGATATCTCTGAAAACCCTGAGTTAAACCTTCTGATTCATAAAAAAGATATTGCACAAGCTGAAGCTGAATTAACTTCCAATATTCTTGAAACAGTTGATGTGACTGCTTCATACAGTAAAGAACCTGACCAAATTATCAATGGTGTTGCTCTAAGTTTTCCTTTTCCTCTTTTTAATACAAAGTATGAAGAAAAAAGAATAGCACAATTAGAAGCAAAAAAAATGAATTTTTTAATTGAGAATGAAAAAAACTCCATACAGACAGAACACTCTAAACTTTTAATACAAAGAGAGTTACTGGAAAAGTTAAAATTAAAAAATGAGAATGTATTAAAATTAAAAATGGAAGTTCTTGAAATGTTTTTAGAAAAATATAAAGTTTCTCAAACAACCCTAATGGAGCTTTTAAATATAAAAAACCAAGTGATTCAAACAAAAGAGAATCTTATTAAAATCAATATTGCATTAAATCAAAATGCAATTAACATAAATTACATCCAAGGAGATATCAATGCACAAAATCTTATTAATTAGTTTATCTTTTATTATTGGACTTTATGCGATTGAAATACCCATAGAAAAAGTTCAAATTCATGAATTTGGGAAATCAATTGAATTAAATTCAAAAATTGTTCAGCTCTCTTCGGCAAAACAATCCATCATGACTTTGTTGGATGGTCAAATTACAGAGTACTATGTTAAAGAAGGAGAAACAGTTAACAAAGGTCAAAAAATAGCTTTGATTGAATCAATTGAACTGTCAAAAATGAGTGCTGAATATCTCTCTTTAAAAAATCAATATTTGAGTATGAATAAAACGTATGAAGCCAACAAACAGCTTTATGATAAAGGCATCATATCTTTAGAAGCATTAAATCGTATCAATATTGAAAACAATGAAATGTTAGCCAAACTTGAGACCTTAACATCACAGTTAGAGACCTTAGGAATAGAAACAAAAAATATAAGTAATACTACATCAAAATATATTTTAAGAGCACACAATGCAGGACGTATTGGAACATTGTTAAAGGGAAAACATGCAACTGTTTCAAAAGATACAGAAATTGCTACAGTTATAAAGGAGCAAGCTTTTTATCTTAAATCTTATATTCCTTTATCCTATGCAAATGATTTAAAAGTGGGACAAAAAATTACTATTACACATAACAACAAAACCTTTGCCACTTATATAGACAAAATCTTGCCTGAATTGGATGAAACCACTCAAAGAATTGTTGTATTATCAAGTATAAATGAACCTATTGATGGATTATTTATCAATTCATATATTAACTCTACTTTATATATCAATACTGATAAAAAATATTTGGCAGTTAAAAAAACCGCACTGACTTTTTTAAATAATGAATGGGTTGTTTTTGTACCAAAACAGGAAGTTCATGAAGAGAAAGCAAAAAGCAGTAAAGAACACAATGATGAGCATGATAAAGAAGATAAGCATGAAGATAAAGATGGGCATAAAGATGAACATAATGACAAAGATGAACATAATGATGAACATAAAAAAGAGGGTGATTCTCATGAAGAAGAACCTCAATATGAAGCAAGAGATGTAAAAATTGTTAATCAAGATGACTCTTATGTTGCCATTGAAGGTTTAAATATTAATGAAGAGTATGTCAGTGATAAAACATATTATGTGAAGTCATTGGTATTAAAATCATCAATGGGTGACGGACATGGGCACTAGGGGATATTATGTTAGATAAACTTATTGACCTATCTTTAAAATACAGACTTTTAGTCATTGTTCTTTTTATATCCATTTGTGCATTGGGATTTAGAGCCTATAAAAATATCCCTGTTGATGCATTTCCTGATATTACTCCTAAGCAAGTAGTGATTTATACAGAAAGCCCAGGGAATTCTGCAGAAGATATTGAAAAGTTAATTACTTATCCGATTGAATCAGCAATGTCTGGTATGGCAGGCGTTGAAATGATAACGTCCAATTCTATATTTGGATTATCGTATGTCTCTATATTTTTTGAAGATGATATGGATATAAACTTTCTAAGACAACTTGTAAGTGAGCGATTAAATACAGTTGACATTCCAAATGGTTGGGGAAAACCTACACTTGGACCCAATACAACAGGTTTAGGACAAGTATTTTGGTATGAGATAAAAGATAAAAACAATCAATACTCTTTGCAAGAGTTAAGAGAAATGCAAGAGTATATTGTAAGTCCTTTGTTTAAAAGTGTAAAAGGTGTTGAAGAAGTCATTGGATGGGGAGGAAAAGAAAAACAATATGATGTCTTAATTGATACTAAAAAGCTACAAAGCTTAAATATTACTTATGATGATGTCGTTCAAGCACTACAACGAAGTAATATAGCAGCAGGTGGACAATATTTAGAGTTTAATAAAGAACAGTTTCTTATTCGAGGTGCTGGTTTATATAAAAATATTGATGATATAAAAAATAGTGTGATTAAATCACAAAATGGACAAGCAATCGTTATTCAAGATGTTGCAAAAGTACAAATAGGTTCGATGCCAAGATTTGGAGCCATCTCTATTGATGGAAAAGAAGCTGTTATTGGAATGGTATTACAAAGAACAGAAACAAATGCGGCAAAAGTAGTTGAATTATTAAAAGAAAAAATTTTAACAGTTAACTCAACATTGCCAGATGGTGTAGAAATAAACCCAATTTATGACCGTTCAGAAATCACATTAAAAGCAGTGAATACTATGACATCTGCATTAACTTCAGGAGTTGTTTTAGTTGCAATTGTACTGTTTTTATTCTTATTTGAACTTCGTTCCGCATTTATTGTTATATTATCATTACCTGTATCTTTACTTATTGCCTTTTTACTTATGGAGTATTTTGGATTAAGTGCAAACTTGATGAGTCTAAGTGGTTTAGCAATTGCAGTTGGTATGATTGTTGATGGTACCATTGTAATTGTTGAAAATACTTTTAGAAAACTTCATGATGAAAAAGATAAAAGTAAATTTGAAATTGTCGCAGAATCCACAAAAGAAGTAGCTACTCCTGTAACATTTGCTATTTTAGTTATTGCAGCAGTATTTATACCATTGTTAAGTTTAGGTGGTTTAGCAGGAAAACTCTACAGTCCTATGGCGATTAATATTGTATTTGTTATGTTGGGTTCATTAGCTGTTGCTTTAATCTTAGTTCCTGTATTAACTTACTTATTGCTAAAACCAGCAAAGAGTTCTGATAACTCAATTATGAAAAAGATTAAACATGGATACAGTCCAATATTGGTTTTTGCTTTAAATAATGCAAAAAAGCTTTTTATAGGTATATCTGCTTTGTTTTTTATCTGCGTAGCATTATTGTCTTTTCAAGGACGAGAGTTTATGCCAACTTTAAATGAAGAATCAATCATGTACAGAGTAGTAGCAATTCCTGGAACAAGTCTTAGTCAATCAGTTGAAATGGCACAAGAAGTTGAGAAGTATATCTTAAAAGAGTATCCCAAAGAGGTTCTTTCTGTTTTATCAATGATGGGAAGAAGTGAAAAAGGTGAAACTGCTCAACCAAACTATATGGAAGTCTTATTAACGCTTAGTAATGATATTGAAGATTTAGAACAATTGACAAATGAACTTAATGAAAAACTTGAGAAAAAGTTTGAATATGTACAATTTGTTCCTACACAACCTATTGCTATGAGAGTTGAAGAGTTATTAGCAGGTGTTAAAGCTGAATTAGCCATAAAAGTATTTGGAAATGACCAAAAAGTACTTAATGATATTGCCACAAAAATACAGCAAAACATTAGTGATATTGATGGTGCAAAACAATTGAGTCTTGAATCACAATTGGGACAATCTCAAATTAAAATTGAACCTGATTATTTGGCACTTGCTCGATATGGAATTAATGTTGATGAAGTAATGAGTGTGATTCGAAATGGTATAGGAGAAGAAGAAGTTACAGAAAAAATTGAAGGTGTAAAACGATTTGGTATTGTCGCAAAAATAGAAAATGCTAAAAAGGATATTCAAAGTATTAAAGAATTAACCTTGCGTTCTTCTTCAGGAGCTGTTGTAACATTAGAACAAATCAGTAAAATATCGATTGTTCAAGGTCCCTCATTTATTAAAAGAGAGAATTTAAATCGTTATATGGTACTTTCTATAGAAGTTGATGGAAGAGATATTGCATCATTTGTTAAAGAAGCAAATGAGATAATACAAGAAAAAGTGGATATGCCAACGGGTTATTTTATAGAATGGGCAGGTGATTTTAAAAATATGCAGGAAGCTACGCAAAAGCTTATGATACTAGTACCTTTATCAGTATTTCTTGTAATATTGCTATTATATACTGCCTTTAATTCATTAAAAAAAGCCTTATTGATTTTATTGAATGTTCCATTTGGTTTAATTGGTGCTATTTTAGCGTTGGTAGCAAGTGGTGTATATTTATCGGTATCTGCTATTGTAGGATTTATTGCAATTTTTGCTATTGCTATACTCAATGGAATCGTACTTGTTAGTTTTATCGATGAATTAAGAGAAAAATTTCCCCATGTGGATTTAAAAACTCTTCTAAAAGATGCAACACTATTGCGACTCAGACCTGTTTTAATGACAGCATTTACAACACTTTTTGGTATTTTACCTTTGTTGTTTGCTACAGGAGTAGGAAGTGAAATACAATATCCCTTATCCGTCGTTGTAATTGGAGGAATAATAAGTTCAACACTATTAACCCTTCTGATTTTACCTTCAACATATTATTTGTTTTATAAAAACGATCATCATGGAGAAGAAAAAGTCACAGTTAGCTTAAAAGCTCAATAATATAATTTAAATCAAACAAAAGGAAAAAAAGGAAAAATTTACTCAGAATATTACTTGTATCAGGAATTTTATTAAGTGGGACTACTTCTTTAAATGCAAAAGAGATATATTTATCACATCAAACTACTAAAGACTATAGAGTTTTAGTAAAAGTGTACGATGAATTAAAATTAGGAGATAATGAATTTAATATAAAAATTCTTTATCAGAATAAACCATTGGATAAAGTAAATGTAAATTTAAAAGTATATAAACCAAATGGTGAAGTAGTTGAGTATAATAGTAATAAAGTAAATGATAAAAAAAACTATTCATTTAATGTTACGCTTTCAGAAAAGGGTGAATATGGATACGTTATCACATATAATATAATGACAGGAGGAGTTACTCGAACTTCAAAAGGTTCTTTTGCATTTAATTAACGAAAAATAAGTAAGATAAGAGATATTTAACATCTCTTATCTTTTACTTTAAAGGAAAAATATCAATGACAACAGTAAAACTTCAAAATCTTGATTGTGCAAATTGTGCGGGAAAAATCGAAAAAAGATTAAATGAACTCGATGAACTTAGTAATGTAAAATTAAATTTTGCTACTTCGACTTTGAGTTTTGAACAAAAAAGTGAAAAAAATTTATTAGACAAAATTGAAAATGAGATTCAAAAAATCGAGAAACAAGTCCTAATTATAAAAGATGAAACAAAAAAACAGAGAACTTTTTGGGAACTTCTTAATAAAAAACTTTTATTAATTACAATTATTTCTATTATTTTAACATTTATATCTTACAACTATGTAAGCAATAAAAACCTTCAACTCATTTTATATGTAACTGCTTATTTGTTAGTTGGTCGGGATGTAATATTTCAAGCTATTAAAAATATAAAAAATGGTAAAGTATTTGATGAACATTTTTTAATGAGCATTGCAACTATTGGAGCCTTTGCATTGGGTGAATATGTTGAGGGGATTGCTGTTATGCTATTTTATCAAATAGGAGAGATGTTCCAAGCAGTTGCTGTTAATAATTCAAGAGATAATATTAATGCACTTATAGATATTAAACCTGAATTTGCAAATGTTAAAGAGGGTGAAAATATTATTCAAAAAACACCTGAAAATGTAAAAATCGGCGATACTATTTTAGTTAAAGTAGGAGAAAAAGTACCTGTAGATGGGATACTTCTTTCAAAAAAATGTTCTTTTGATACAAGTACAATTACAGGTGAATTTAAACCTAAAACCATCAATGAAAATGAAGAACTTATCAGTGGTTATATCAATATATCAAATGCTTCATATATAAAAGTAAAATCCCTTTATAAAGACTCAACTATTGCTAAAATTGTAGAACTCATTGAAAATGCAGCTTCAAAAAAAGCATCTGCTGAGAAATTTATCTCGAAGTTCGCTGCTGTTTATACACCCATTGTAGTTATTCTTGCTGTTTTATTAAGTACACTTCCCCCATTATTTATCCAAGGAGCAGTGTTTACAGATTGGATAGAAAGAGGATTAATTTTTTTAGTAATTTCTTGCCCTTGTGCTTTAGTGGTTTCTGTTCCATTATCTTTTTTTAGTGCCATTGGTGCTATATCTAAAAGAGGTGTATTGGTAAAAGGTGCAAACTATGTAGAAAAACTAACAGAAATAAGAAATATTGTATTTGATAAAACAGGTACACTTACCCATGGAGTATTTGAAGTCACAGATATTAAGAGCAAACTATTACCAGAAGATGAACTTTTAAAACTTGCAGCCTATTCAGAGAGTTTTTCAACGCATCCTATTGCACTGTCTATTGTAAAGGCTTATGGTAAAGAAATTGACTTAAAACATATAATAACTCATGAAGAGTTTGGTGGCATGGGAATAAAAGCAATTGTAGATAACAAAGAAGTTTTAATAGGAAATACAAAACTTCTTACAAAATTTAATATACAATATGATGATGTAAAAGAGAATTTAAGTGCAATCTTAATCGCCATTGATAATGTATTTGCAGGTTATATTGTAGTAGATGATATTATCAAAACTGAAGCAAAAAGCGTCATTAGTGAACTCAAAAAACTCAATATCAATAAAACGTATATGTTAACAGGAGATAAAAAGGAAGTTGCTTTAAATGTAGCTACTGTATTGGGCATAGATGAAGTAAAATATGAACTTTTACCTCAAGAAAAATTGACTTATTTTGAGAAGATAAAAAAACAGACGAATCAACCTACGGCTTTTGTAGGTGATGGAATAAATGATGCTCCAACTTTAGCAAACGCAGATCTTGGAATTGCTATGGGTGGAATTGGTAGTGATTTAGCTGTAAAATCTGCTGATATTATTCTTTTAAATGATAATATACAATCTATTGTTGATGCTATAAAAATTGCTAAAAAAACTAAAACAATTGTTTATCAAAATATTGTTTTTATTATGATAGTTAAAATTGGTTTTCTTGTTCTTGGTGCAGGAGCAATCATTGGTATGAAAGAAGCGATTTTTGCAGATGTTGGTGTAGCTTTACTTGCTATTTTTAATTCTATGAGAATTCTAAATACTATAAAAGAGAAATAAAATATTGGACAATATATGATAGGTAATTTAGGGATATTTTTTTTAGCAGCTTTTTTTGAAATATTTGGCTGTTTTACTTTTTGGTTATATTTTAGACTTGAAAGAACTCCTTGGTGGATAGCTTTAGGAGTTGTTTCTTTAGTTCTTTTTGCTTATGTTTTAACAAAAATTGATGTAGAAAATGCAGGAAGAGTTTATGCTATTTATGGTGGAATTTATATAATAGCCTCTTTAATATGGCTTGTATTAGTTGAAAAAGATAGTTTTAATAGATGGGATATTATTGGTGCAAGTTTAGCAATGATTGGTGCATTTATTATATTTATAGGAAATAAAAATGTTTGAGGAACTATTATATGATTAACTTGCAGGAATCCACCTATAAAGTGTAGCTAAAGATACACCTAAATCTTTTGCTACATCTTTTGGTGGGATACCTGATTCTAAAAGTTTCTTTGCACTTGCAAGTTTACTATCTGTCATAGTTCTTTTTCTTCCACCAACACGTCCTAATCTTTTAGCAGATTCAAGTCCAGCTTTTGTTCTTTCAACAATTAATTCTCTTTCCATTTGGGCTAAACTTGCCATTACATGAAAGAAAAATCTTCCACTTGGTGTTGATGTATCTATTGAATCAGTTAAACTTTTAAAATGTATATTTTTAGAATTTAGAACACTTACAAGTTCAATTAAACTTTTTACACTTCTACCAAGTCGGTCAAGTTTCCATACAACTAAAGTATCATTTTCTCTTAGCATTTCAATAGCTTTTAAGAGACCTGGGCGATTATCTTTTGTACCACTTAGTTCATCTTCATAAATTCTTTCGCATCCAGCTTTTTCTAAAGCATCTTTTTGAAGTGTTAAGTTTTGGTCAGTTGTAGAAACTCTTGCATATCCTA
>JAGOHQ010000203.1 GCA_017996075.1 Aliarcobacter sp. | reverse complement strand
TTTTCCTTGTCCATTTTGCCCAATAACTGCAACTCTTTGCCCAGCTTGAAGGGTGAAGTTTGCATCTTTTAAAATAACTTTAATATCGTATTGTTTGGAAATATTTTGTAAGTCGATTAGTGCCATTATAAAAAAACCTTTTAAATTTAAAAGTATATAGTTTATCCAAAAAACCTTTTAATTAATTTAATATAAATATTAGAATATAATCCCAAAATGAATAGAGAGTTAGAAAAATTTTATGAACTAGTAGAAGCTTTTGAATCTTTACCAACTATTGGAAAAAAATCGGCTTTAAGACTTGCTTATCACATTGTAATGAATGACAACTATTGTGGAATAAAACTATCTCATAGTATAGAAAATGCATTAAAAAGTATTAAAAAATGTAAAAGATGTCAAAGTATGAGTGAGAATGAGATTTGTGAATATTGCTTAGATGAGAGTCGTGATAGTAGTAAATTGTGTATTGTGCAAAGTGCAAAAGATATTTTTATTATTGAAGATTCAAAAGAGTTTGATGGAAGATATTTTGTAATTGATGAGCTTGAGATTGATTTGATAATTAAGCTTCAAGAGTATATAAAAAATAGTGGCGTAAAAAATATTTTATTTGCTATTACTCCATCTATTGCAAATGATGCTTTTATATTATATATTGAAGATAAATTAAAAGATTTTGATATAAGTTTTACAAAAATAGCTCAAGGTGTTCCTACTGGAGTTAGTTTAGAAAATGTAGATTTAATGTCTCTATCAAAAGCTATTCAAAGTCAAGTTGGAATATAAGATGGAGAAAAAAATAATTTGTCAAAAATGTACAAACTATTTTGTAACTTGGGAAGCAGGAAAACCTCATGGTTGTAAGGCTTATGGATTTAAGTCAAAGGCAATTCCTAGTATTGTTGTAAAAAATAGTAGTGGAGAAAATTGTAAGCTTTTTGTTGAAAAAAAATTTGAAAATAGGAGTTGATTTGTTATATAAAGATTTTAAAGAGGCTGTAAAAGTTGTTGGATTTACTTCAGTTGATGAGTTTGTAAAATATGCAAAGTTAGACTCAAATGATGTATTAACTTGGGAAGCAAAAGATGAAATTCCATATTTTGTATCATTACTTTTACATATTTTAAAAGGTGATAAAGAGGTTTTACCATCAAGTTTAAGTTTACAAAGTATTGTTGAAGAGTGTTTACCACTTGCTTCTTTACTTGAAGAGGCTTCATCTTTTCCTTCAAAACTTGAAGAGATGTTTTTATTACAAAAACAACTAAATGATAGTACAAATGGTAAAAATTGGGAGTTGGGTGTAAACAAATTTAATAAAGAGATAAATTGGCTTAGATGTATTCATATGGAAGTAGCTGAACTAATTGATTCAACTCCTTGGAAGCACTGGAAAAATATCAATTCAGCTCCTGATATGAATAATATTCATGTTGAGCTTGTAGATATTTGGCACTTTTTAATGAGTTATATTTTACAAGAAACAAATGTTCCAAAAGCAGTATCTTTAGTAAATACACACTGCATTTATGAAGCTGCTCAAAGTATAGATGTAAATTTGATAATCAAAGAGTCTGAAAAACTTTCATATATAGCACTTGCTATTGAGACAAAAAATATGCCATCTTTTAGTGGAATAGAGAGATTCATTGAGCAGTTTTTTAGAGCTTGTAAAAGTGCTGGATTATCTTTTTCTTGGCTTCAAAAATTATATATTGGTAAAAATTGTTTAAATCAATTTAGACAAGATAATGGCTACAAAGAGGGAACGTATAAAAAAGTTTGGAATGGAAGCGAAGATAATGTTGTGATGGTTGAATTACTTAAAACAATAGAAGATGTAAGTTTTGATGAACTTTATGAACAATTAAAATTAAAATATAATCAAAATTAATTTATAAAAAGTAAAACTTATCTCCTTTTATTTGGGGTTTAGTTTTGCTTTTAAGCTTTTTGGAAGATGGGCAAATACCATAGAGCTATTTTTTATAAACTTATCATTTTTAAAAATAGCTATTTCTAAACTCATTTTTAAAGTATTAAAACTTAGTAGTTTTATTGTTTCATCTTTTTGTATAAATTCAAGATTTTGATCTTTTAAATCTACTATTTTCTTTTTTATCAAAATTAAATCCTAAAAATATTTTTTAAATTCTACTCAAATAGTATTAAAATAAATTTCTTTTTTTATTTATATTTTTAAGAAAGAGATTTGTATAATCTGTAAAATTCGATATAAAAGGCTAAAAATGGAATACAGATATATTGGAAAAACAGGTCTTAGAGTAAGTTCTATTTGTATGGGAACTATGACTTTTGGAAGTAGTACATCAAAAGATGAAGCGTTTAAGATATTGGATAAGTCTTATGATAGAGGAATAAATTTTTTTGACACAGCAGAATTATATCCTGTTAGTCCTAAAAAAGAGACTATTGGAAATACTGAAAAAATAGTAGGAGAGTGGCTTAAAACAAAGCCAAGAGATAGCGTAATACTAGCAACAAAAATTGCAGGGGCTGCTTCTGGTTGGTTTGTACCACCTGTAAGACATGGTTTGACAGCAATTGATAGTTTTCATATAAAAAAAGCTATTGAAGATAGTTTAAGAATACTTCAAACAGATTATATAGATCTTTATCAAATGCATTGGCCAGATACTATTGTTCCAATAGAGGAGAGTCTAAAAGCTTTTGATGCACTCGTAAAAGAGGGAAAAGTAAGATATATAGGAACTTCA
>JAGOHQ010000202.1 GCA_017996075.1 Aliarcobacter sp. | reverse complement strand
ATCTCGATAGAGATATTTTTATGTCAATTTATAAACATTCAAAATTTATTATTGGAAACTCATCATCAGGAATATGTGAAGCAGCAAGTTTAAAAATCCCCGCTATAAATGTAGGGCTTAGGCAAACGGGAAGATATGCAGATAAAAATGTAATATTTTGTGGAACAAGCTTTGAAGAAATTAGTAAGAGTTTAGATAAAGCATTATCAAAAGATTTTTTAGAAAAATTAAATGATTTACAAAATTCATATGGAGATGGGAATAGTGCAAAAAAAGCTTATGAAATAATAAAATCAATAGATTTTAAATCTATGATAGCAAAGGTTGAAGATCCATTAAAGGTAGAGTTAGTATGAAAAACAAAGTTTTAATAGTTGCAGTTCATCCAGATGATGAAACTTTAGGATGTGGCGGAACTTTATTAAAGCATAAAGCAAATGGAGATGAGATTCATTGGCTTATTTGCACAACTATTGATAAATCTCATAACTACTATGAAACTAGAGAAAAAGAGATAGAAGAAGTAGGAAAACTATATAATTTTGATAGCGTAAATAATTTAAGATTAAAAACTATGCAAGTAGATGAGTATAGTATGAGTGAGCTTGTAGGTAAAATCTCAAAAGTGATAAATGAAGTACAGCCAAATATTATTTATCTTCCATTTAAAGGAGATGTTCATAGTGACCATAGGAAGATTTTTGAAGCAAGTTATAGCTGTACAAAATCATTTAGATATTCATTTATCAAAAAAATATATATGATAGAGACTTTAAGTGAAACAGAGTTTGCTCCAAGTACCAAAGAAGATAATTTTATTTCAAATGTATTTGTAGATATAAGTGAATACTTTGAAAAAAAAATTGAGATTATGAAAGTTTTTGAAAGTGAAATAGCCCCACATCCATTTCCACGAAGTGAAAGAAATCTAAGAGCAATAGCAACTTTTAGAGGAGCTACTTGTGGTTGTGAATATGCTGAAAGTTTCATGTTATTAAAGGAAATTTTATGATAAATATAAAGAATATAAAATTAAGAGAAAATTCAACAATAAAAGAGGCATTACAAATAATCAATCAAGGAGCTATTCAAATAGCTTTAGTAGTAGATGATAAGGATAGATTACTAGGAACTCTAACAGATGGTGACATAAGAAGAGGACTTTTAAAAAATTATACTTTAGATGATAGTATAAATGATTTATATTTTAAAAAGCCTATTACATCTTTAAATAGTGAGTCAAAAGAAAAGATAATACAAAAAGCTATAAAAAATCAGATTTATCAAATTCCAATTGTAGATGAAAATAATATTTTAGTTGATATAGTAAATTTAGCAACTTTACTTAAAACTACAAATAAACGAAATAGAGTGATTTTAATGGCTGGAGGACTCGGAACAAGACTAAGACCTCTTACAGAAGATACTCCAAAACCTATGTTAAAAGTCGGGAATAAGCCTATTTTAGAAACAATTATTAAAAATTTTGCAAGTCATGGATTTGTAAATATTACTATTAGTTTAAACTACAAAGGCGATATTATAAAAGATTATTTCAAAGATGGAAGTGATTTTGGAGTAAATATAGATTATATTGAAGAGAATAGTAGATTGGGAACAGCTGGAGCTTTGAGCCTTCTAAAAGATAAACCAAATGAACCTTTTTTTGTAATGAATGGAGATTTATTGACAGATGTAAATTTTTTAAATTTATTAGATTTTCACTCTTTCGCAAATGCAAATGCTACTATGTGTGTAAGAGAGTATGAATATCAAATTCCTTATGGAGTAGTAGAAACAGTTGATGATAAGATAACTTCAATTATAGAAAAACCTGTAAAAAAGTTTTTTGTAAATGCAGGAATTTATGTTTTATCTCCAAATATTTTTGAATTTATTCCAAGCAATGAGTTTTTTGATATGCCAACACTTTTTAATATTTTAATAGAAAAAGAAAGAAAAATTTTATCTTTTCCTATTCATGAATATTGGCTTGATATTGGTCGAATTGGTGATTTTGAACAAGCTCAAAGTGAATATTTTAGGATATTTAATGAATAAAACATTTTTAGCAATAATTCCTGCTCGTGGTGGAAGCAAAAGGCTTCCAAGAAAAAATATATTAGATTTATGTGGTAAACCTTTAATATCTTGGAGTATTGAAGCTGCATTAAAAAGTAAATATATTTCTAAAGTAGTTGTAAGTAGTGATGATGAAGAGATTTTAAATATTTCATCAAATTTTGGAGCAGATATAATAAAAAGACCATATGAATTAGCAAATGATACAGCAACAACCTTTGATGCTATAAAACATACTATTGATAATTTTGAAAAGTATGATTATATAGTTTTACTTCAACCTACAAGCCCACTTAGAAATGAAAAACATATAGATGAAGCAATAGAACTTTTAGAAGAAAAACAAGCAGATGGAATAGTAAGTGTTTGTGAAATGGATCATAGTCCACTTTGGAGTAATACTTTGCCAGAAGATGGAAATATGAGAGGTTTTCTAAGAGAAGAAATTTTAAATAAACGAAGTCAAGATTTAGAAAAGTATTATAGGCTTAATGGTGCTGTATATATATGCAAAACTGATAAACTTCTTGAAAATAAAAGCTTTTTTCTAAAAGATAATATATTTGCATATATTATGGATAAGAAAAACTCTATTGATATAGATGAAGAGATAGATTTTGAAATAGCTAAAGTATTAATAAATAAATAAAGGTAAAAAATGAC
>JAGOHQ010000022.1 GCA_017996075.1 Aliarcobacter sp. | reverse complement strand
TTTTGTTAATTCGCACGAAGAGGAAGTTCAATTTAAAATTGGACCAATAAAATAAGGAGAAAAAAATGAGAATATTTGAAAAATTAGAATCAGAAGTAAGAGGATATATAAGAAGTTTCCCAACAATTTTTAAAAAAGCAAAAGGTGCTATTTTAACAGATGAGCAAGGAGTTGAATATATCGACTTTTTTGCAGGAGCTGGAACTTTAAATTATGGACACAACAATGAACATATAAGTAAAGCTTTGATTGAATACTTGCAAGAAGATGGAATAGTTCATGGGCTTGATATGGCAACAACTGCTAAAAAAGAGTTTTTACAAACTTTTGAAAGTTTAATTTTAAAACCAAGAAATCTTGAATATAAACTTCAATTTACAGGACCAACAGGAACAAATGCCGTTGAAACAGCTTTAAAATTAGCAAGGCTTGTAAAGGGTAGAAGTAATGTTGTGGCATTTACAAATGGTTACCATGGCTTATCTCAAGGCTCATTAGCGGTTACTGGAAACAATGAGTATAGAGATGAGAGTTATATAAGTAGAACAAATGCTACATTTATGCCTTTTGATGGTTATTTTGATGATATGAATACACTTAAATATTTTAGAAAGTTTTTAGAAGATGGAAGTAGTGGAGTTGATTTACCAGCTGCTGTTATACTTGAAACTATTCAAGGCGAAGGTGGAATAAATGTAGCTTCAAAAGAGTGGTTACAAGAGCTTGAAGCCATTTGTAGAGAGTTTGATATTTTATTAATTATTGATGATATTCAAGTAGGAAATGGAAGAAGTGGAGAGTTTTTCTCTTTTGAATTTGCTGGAATAAATCCTGATATGGTAACCTTGTCAAAATCAATTGGTGGTGGTTTACCAATGGCACTTTTACTATTTAAACCACATTTAGACCAATGGAAACCAGGTGAGCACACAGGAACTTTTAGAGGAAATAATTTAGCCTTTGTTGCTTCAAAAGTATCTCTTGATAACTATTGGCAAAATGATAATTTATCAAAAGCTGTAAAATATAAAGAGGAAATTTTAAAAGATAGTTTAACTCAAATTGCAAATAAGTACAAAGATGTTTATGATATTGATGTAAGAGGTAGAGGTTTGGTTTATGGTTTTGAGATAAAAAATGATAAATCAATGGCAGGTGAAATTTCTAAAAAAGCATTTCAAGAGGGATTAATTGTAGAGACATGCGGAAGCGAAAGTCAAGTTGTTAAATTTTTACCACCACTTTTAATTGAAGAAGAGCTTTTAAAAGAGGGATTAAAAAGATTTGAAATAGCAGTTGATAAGTTAATAGAAGAGAGAAGTGAACACTTAAAAGGAGAGTATTAATGATAGTAAGAGATATAAAAAAAGATGTAATAGGAACTTCTAAAGAGGTTTTTGCAAAAGATGGTCAATGGCTTAGCAGAAGAATGCTTTTAAAAGATGATGGAATGGGATTTTCTTTTCATGAAACAATTATAAAAGCAAACACAAAAACACACATTCACTACCAAAACCATCTTGAAGCTGTTTATTGTGTTGCTGGAAATGGAAAAATCGAGGATTTAAAAACAGGAGTTGTTCATGAAATTTATGATGGTGTAATGTACGCTTTAAATAATCATGATGAACACAATTTATATGGTGGAAGTGAAGATATGAGGCTGATTTGTGTATTTAATCCACCAATTAAAGGAACTGAAAATCACGATGAAAATGGCGTTTATCCTTTAGTTGATTAAATTATAAATTTGGATAGGTATTCTACCTATCCAAGCATTCTTTTAGTGACAGCCACATCCAGTTCCGCAACTTCCACCACTACTTTTTTTAGCATCATGTTCAGCTTTAATTTTTTGTCCTTCACTTGAACATGCACTAACCCCTGCTGGCATAATTGGCTGAATAGCTTCATTTGAAACTTCACCTTGATTTTCAAGCATAGAGATAAGTTTATCTGCAGCCATCATATATCTTTTTGCACTTATTGATTCAGGTTCAAAATAAACAATTGGTTTTCCACTATCTCCGCCAACTCTAATAGAAGGTTCAATTGGAAGATGAGCTAAAACTTGAGTATTGTACTCTTTTGCTAACTCATCACATGTTCCTTTTCCAAAAATATCAGATTCTGTGTTACATGATGGACAGATAAATCCACTCATATTTTCAACTATTCCAGCAACTGGAATATGAAGTTTAGAGAACATATCTAAAGATCTTCTACTATCATCAAGAGCTACATGTTGAGGAGTTGTTACATTTATTCCAGCACTTACAGGTACACTTTGAGCAAGTGTAAGTTGTGCATCTCCTGTTCCTGGAGGCATATCAATAAATAAAATATCTAACTCTTCCCATAAAATATCTCTTAGAAGCTGTTGGATTGCCTTCATAATCATAGCACCTCTCCAAATAACAGCCTCTCCCTCTTTCATCAAAATTCCCATAGACATAACATCAACACCATAAGCGTTTAATGGTTTTGCTTTATTTCCTATTACTTCAACCTCTTTTCCATTTACTCCCATCATTCTAGGAATATTTGGTCCATAAATATCAGCATCTAAAATACCAACTTTTTTACCTTGCATAGCAGCTGCAATTGCAAGATTTACGGTTGTAGTTGATTTTCCAACTCCACCTTTTCCTGAGCTAACCATTACAATATCTTTTATTTGTGGTGCAATATTTTGACCACTTACACTATTACTTTTTTGCTGTTCCTCTTTAGGTTTACTAAAAACTAAATTAACATTTAAATTTGGAAGAGCTTTTGGAATCTCTCTTCTTAATTCATCTTCAACCTCTTTTGCTGTTGAAGTAATATCTAATAATATTGTGCAAGAACTTGCATCTAATTTAATATCCTTTACAAATCCAAAATCAATAATTGACTTTGAAAAACCTGGGTATTTAACACTTTGTAAAGCTTTTTTAATATCTTCTATATTCATTTTAAATCCTTTTTTTATAGGTTCCCTATAAAAAAAGGAACCATATCACATAAACTACTTTTCAACGGAATTTATAAAAAATTCCTAAAAGTAGCAAAATCCTAAAGGGCTTCGAGAACGAAGCCTTATTCCACAAGTTCCCTATAAAAAAAGGAACCATCTCATAACCAGAAGAGTATTATATTTTAATTAGGATAATTTTTGTCTTAAATTACCCTACCATGTTATCTATTGCTTCACCATGCTCTTTTACAATTTTTTGAGTTATCTTATATGAACAAAACTTTGGTCCACACATTGAGCAAAACTCTGCTTCTTTAAATACATCTTGAGGTAAAGTTTCATCGTGATACTCTCTTGCTCGATCTGGATCTAAACAAAGTTCAAACTGTTTGTTCCAATTAAATGCGTATCTTGCATCACTCATCTCATCATCAATATCTCTTGCACCTTTTCTTCCTCTTGCTATATCGGCACTATGAGCTGCAATTTTATATGCAATAATTCCATTTCTAACATCTTCAGCATTTGGTAATCCTAAATGCTCTTTTGGAGTAACATAACAAAGCATACTAGCTCCATGCCAACCACCAACAGCCGCACCAATTGCACTTGAAATGTGATCATATCCAGCAGCAATATCAGTTGTAAGAGGTCCTAAAATATAAAAAGGAGCTTCATGACAATACTCTTTTTCTATCTTCATATTTCGCTCAATTTGATTTAAAGGCACATGCCCAGGTCCTTCAATCATAACTTGTACATCTTTTTCCCAAGCTCTTAAAGTCAAATCTCCAAGAACTTTTAACTCTCTTAATTGTGCTTCATCAGAGGCATCTGCTAAACATCCTGGTCTTAAACTATCACCCAAAGATAAAGATACATCATACTTTCTACAAATATCTAAGATTTTATCAAAAGCTGTATTAAATGGATTCTCTTTGTGATAGTGCATCATCCAAGCAGCCATTAATGAACCACCTCTTGAAACTATTCCCATCTTTCTTTTTGCAATATGTGGCATAAATTCAAGTAAAAATCCAGCATGGATTGTGAAATAAGAAACACCTTGTTGTGCTTGTCTTTCAATAACTTCAAGCATTTTTTCAATACTTAAATCCTCTATTTTATCTTTTACATCATGTAGTATTTGATAAATAGGAACTGTACCAATTGGAACTGTAGAATGAGTTATAACAGCCTTTCTAATCATATCCAAATCTCCACCTGTACTTAAATCCATGATAGTATCAGCACCATACTTTAAACAAACATCAACTTTTTCAATCTCTTTACTAACATCACTTGCTAGTGCTGAACTTCCAATATTTGCATTTATTTTACAAGAACTTGCAATTCCAATAGCCATAGGAATTTGATTTGTATGATTTACATTTGCAGGAATTATAAGTCTTCCTCTTGCAATTTCACTTCTTATAAATTCAGCATCAAGATTTTCAACTTTTGCAACATACTCCATATGAGGAGTTATAACTCCCTGTTTTGCATAATACATTTGAGTTCTTACTTCATCGTTTTTGTGTTCTTCTAACCATTTGTGTATATCTTGCATTTTTGCTCCTAAATTAATATTATTTTCTTTATTGCTAAGACAAATTTTGAGCAAAAAAAAAGTACTCTCAAAAGAAAGTACTTTTTATTAAATTTTATCTATTTTAGCTTTATCAAATTTAATTTTTAAAATTTACTTCCTACGCTGGTCTTAACCATCAGGTTCAAAGGGTCAGGTTTTACCTTCTCAACGCCAAAGCGTCCCCCCGCAATAAAAAAAATATTCTAGCATAAAGAATATTTAAAAGCATATTAATTTTCTTTTATAGCTTAATTATATTTAATACCTTTAGTATAAGTTACAATTTTATATAATCATCCTTATTTCATAATAGGTTTTTAGACAAAATGATAAAAAATTTCGCAAAATATTTACAAAACATACCAAATTTACCAGAAATTATCATAGAGTTAGATAGTTTTAGAAAATCAAAAAATAGAAATTTTAAACAACTTGCTATGATTATAAAAAAAGATAAAAATCTTCATTTAGATATTTTAAAAATTATGGATTTTCAAATATTTGACTTTTTTAATAAACCAAAAAATATACAAAATTTTATCTCAATTACTAGTTTAGAGTTTGTTTGTGCATTGGCAACATCTTTATGCTTTTGTAGAAGTATAAAAACAAATCTCTTTTCATATGCTGTAACTTTTGATGATTTTTTATATTCAAATACTCTTTCAATGTTAATTGTTGAAATGTGGTTAAAAAATAGTGATAAAAAACTAAAAGATGAGCTTCTTATTCCAGCATTTTTACAAGATTTAGCAAAACCTCTTATTTCAAAAGCAATAAGCGAACATAAACTAACTGAGCAGTTTTTAAGTGAAATAAATAACTCGAATATGAGCAAAGCTGAAGAGAAATTTATAGGTTTTAATGCTCAAAGAATAAGCTCAAATATACTTAAGAATTGGGGTTTAAGTCACAATATTATATTTCCAATCTTATTTTCAAAAGATTTGAAAAATTGTCCAAATGAGTTTAGACTAAAAGCTCTTATTTTGGATATTGTTACTCTTGTTTCAAATTTAAGAGAGCCATTATTGGAACAAAATATAAAAAAAGCTATTAATGAAATTGAGTTATTTGGATTAGATAGTAATGGGTTTATTACTACAATAAGTAACATAAATGACAATATAAAGAGCAATTCTTAAAAGTATTATAAGTAACATTTAGTTACTATATGTAACTTTTTTACTCAAAGGTTTATAATTGAAAGATATTACTTTAGTTGTTTTATGTGCTGGAAACTCTACAAGATTTGATAATTTATGTAAAAAACAGTGGATTAGGATTGACAATGAACCACTGTGGTTAAATGTTACAAATAGATTAACTTCTTTTTCTAATTTTTCAAAAACTATTGTCGTTTCACATAAAGATGAGTTAAGCTACATGAAAAACTTTAGTGATGATTTTATTTATGTTGAAGGTGGAGATACAAGACAAAATTCTATAAAAAATGCTTTAGAATTTGTTGATACTCCTTATGTAATGATAAGCGATGTTGCACGTGCTTGTATTAGCAAAAATATTATTTCTGATTTAATCCAAAATAAAAGCAAAGCCTCTTGTATAGTTCCAATTTTAGATGTAAGTGATACTGTTATCTTTGAGCAAAATACTATTAATAGAGAAGATGTAAAACTTATTCAAACTCCTCAGTTATCAAATAGTGATATCCTAAGAAAAGCAATTTCAAAAGATATTGAATTTACAGATGAAAGTAGTGCTATAAAAAATATAGGTGAAGATATATTTTATATAAAAGGTGATATCGCTAGTAAAAAACTAACTTTTTTTGAAGATATTTCACAAATTCCATGTCTAAAAGCTCCAGCTAAAACACAATTTGTTGGAATTGGATATGATATTCATAGTTTTGAAGATAAAAAAGAGATGTTTTTAGGTGGTGTAAAATTGCCATATGATTATGGATTTAAAGCTCACAGTGATGGTGATGTTTTAATCCACTCTTTAATTGATGCCCTTTTAGGTGCTATTGGAGCTGGTGATATTGGAGAGTTTTTCCCAGATACTGATGATAAATTTAAAGGAATCGACTCAAAAATACTTTTACAAAAAATTATAAGTTTTGTAAATAATGTTGGATATGAGCTTGTAAACATTGATATTACAATAATTGCTCAAAAACCAAAAATAAATCCTCATAAAAATGAGATAAAAAGTAGTTTATCAAAACTTTTAAATCTTCCAAAGCAATTTATAAATATCAAAGCATCAACAGCTGAAAAGTTAGGTGCTGTTGGAAGAGAAGAAGGAGTAGTTGTACAAGCTATGACAAATTTAAGATATTACGATTGGACTAAATAAAATGAATATACTAATAATTGAAAATGAAGTTTATCTAGCACAGAAAGTTGTTTCAAGACTTCTTGATGATGGTCATAACTGTGATTTTGTAGAAAATGTAAATCTTGAAAATTTAACAAAAGAGTATGATATTGTACTTCTTTCAACATCAATCTCAAGTTCTATAGTAAAAGGTGTTATTAAAAAATATGGTCAAAATTCAATAATACTTCTTTTAGTATCTTATATTTCAGATGAAACTGTAACAAACCCTATTAAAGATGGAGCAAAAGATTATATTATGAAGCCATTTTTAATGGATGAATTAGTTAGAAAGATTTATCACTATAAAGAGTGTAGAGCTATAAGAAGAGAGCTTAAAGTATTAAAAGATTATTTCGAATTTACTATGAGTGATATTGATATAAAAGATGTATTAGTTCCTCTTTCATTCCCTTTATTAATAGAGACAAATTTTCAAAGTTATGCTGATAAACTTGTTTTTGAAATTGCAAAAAAAGTAGATTTACCAATAAAATTTATCTCCTTATCTTCAGCAAATTGGCAAAAACAGATAACAAATAATTTTGAAAGAACTATTATTTACCTTACTGATTATCATACTTTAAAAAGAAATGTAAAAGATCAACTAATAAAACAGATTCTAGATAAAAAATGTGTAATTTGTTCTTTAGAGAGCGATGATGAATTTACTCACAAAAAAGTAGTTTTTAATAGTAAAAATAAATCTTTAGATCATAGTCAAATTATGTCAATAAACGATTATATAAAAACTATAGTAATAAATCATCAAAATAGATACCCTGATACAGAACTTTCAAAAAGGTTAGGAATATCTAGAAAATCTCTTTGGGAAAAGAGAAAAAAACTAGAAATTGATAAAAAGAAGTAACTATGAATTTTAGAAAATTTTTCTTAACTGTTGGATTTAGTGGATTAAGTCCAAAAGCACCTGGAACTGTTGGAAGTTTTGTATCTTTAATTTTAGGAGTTATTTTACTTGAGTTTTTACACACATCATCTCTATTTCTACTATCTATTTTAATAACTATAATAGCTATAAAACAAATAGATCTTTATGAAAAAGAGATTGGGAAACACGATAGTAGTGAAATTGTAATAGATGAATTAGCTGGTATGTGGATAGCTTTAGCTATTTGTGGAATAAATAGTGAAAATGTTTTCATTTTAGCTCCTGTTGCTTTTATATTTTTTAGAATCTTTGATATTTGGAAACCATCTATTATTGGGAAAATAGATAGAGATGTAAAAGGTGGATTAGGAGTAATGGGCGATGATGTTGTTGCTGGAATTTTTGCTGGAATTTGTACAGCTGGAGTTTGGCAACTAATTGAAAAATTTGTTATTTAAAAAATAGAATTTATAGATTAAAACAAAAAGGGCTTTTATAGCCCATTTGCTTCGATAAGTCTTGATTGATGATCAGCAATAAGAGGATCAATTACCTCATCAAACAGACCATCTTGAAGAATATAGTCAAGTCGATATAAAGTTAGATTTATTCTGTGGTCACTTAGACGATTTTGTGGAAAATTATAAGTTCTAATTCTTCCACTTCTATCTCCAGTTCCTACTTGCTCTTTTCTATTTGCACCCTCAGCTTCCATCTTTTTTTGCATCTCAATTTCAAAAAGTTTAGCTTTAAGAACTTTCATGGCTCTATCTTTATTTTTGTGTTGAGATTTTTGGTCTTGATTTGTTACAACAATACCTGAAGGAATATGAGTAATTCTTACAGCAGAATCGGTAGTATTTACAGATTGTCCACCATTTCCACTTGCACGCATTACATCAATTTTAAGGTCATTTTCATTTATCTCAACTTCAACATCATCAACTTCTGGCATAACAGCAACTGTAATTGCAGAAGTGTGAACTCTACCTTGAGACTCTGTTGCTGGAACTCTTTGAACTCTGTGAGTTCCACCTTCAAATTTTAGCTTTGAGTAAACATGGTCACCCTTTACAAGTATTACAATCTCTTTGTAGCCACCAGCTTCACTATCACTTGAACTCATTATTTCAACTTTCCAGTCATTGTTTTCTGCATATCGCAAATAACCACGAAACAAATCTCCAACAAAAAGTGCAGCTTCATCTCCGCCTGTTCCAGCTCTAAGCTCCAAATATATATTTCTATCATCATTTGGATCTTTTGGAATCATAAGAAGCTTTATCTCATCTTCCAAAATAGGTTTTTTTTGCTCAAGTTCTTTTAACTCTTCTTTCGCTAAATCACCCAGCTCAGAATCATCAAGCATACTTCTGTTCTCTTCAATATTTTCAAGAACTTTTATATACTCTTTTGCTTTTCTAACAATTGGTTCTATACTTGATTGCTCTTTTGACAGAGTTGTCATTCTTTTTATATCACTAGTTATGTCAGGAGACATCAATAAATTTGTAATCTCCTCTGATCTAGTAATAAAAGGTTGGAGTTTGTCTTTTAGCATAAATTATATAGCATTAACTTTTAGTTGAAGTCTGCTTACTTTTCTAGAAGCTGTACCTTTTGCTAAAATACCTTTTGAAACGCAGTGGTGGAAGTATTTATTTGCAACTTTCATAGCAACTACTGCTTTTTCTTTATCAGCACTTTCTACTGCTGCAATAACATCTTTAGTGATGTTTTTAATTCTTGTTTTGTAAAATCTATTTCTTATAGTTTTTACTAATGTTTGTCTAGCTCTCTTCTCAGAAGATTTATGATTTGCCATTTTATTTAACCTCTTTATAAATTTTTAAAGGATAGAATACTATCCAAAATAACTTAAATAGAGTTTAATTTTAGGAAGATTTAATGAAACTATTTGGAACAGACGGAGTTAGAGGAAAGGCTGGAGAGTTTTTAGATGTTATTACAGTTATAAAATTAGCGCAAGCAGCTGGAATTTATTTTAGGAAGCACTCAACAACAAATAAAATTCTTGTAGGTAAAGATACAAGAAGAAGCGGATATATGATTGAAAATGCACTTGTTAGTGGATTAACTTCTGTTGGTTACAATGTAATCCAAATAGG
>JAGOHQ010000201.1 GCA_017996075.1 Aliarcobacter sp. | reverse complement strand
AATTCTGAATTTTAGTAGCTTTTTCATCTTTTAGTTCAACATCTTTATATATTTCTAGCTGTTTTTTCATTTTAAGAAGTAAATCAACGCCATTGATTCCACTTTCAACTCCAGCAACATTGAAATATTTTCCAACATTTAAATCACTTTTATTATCATCTAAAATTAAGTATTTTTTATCTTTTGCCCAATCAAATTTATCATTTGCACTTCCTAAAGTCAAAGCACAAGCAAAACCAGCAGCTCCAGCTCCAATAATTACTACATCATATCTCATAATATTTTCCTTTCATTTAAAAAATTTTCGTAGTTTAACAAAAGAGATATAAACTTACTCTTTTATCCACTCTTTTACACTAGAAGCAAAAAGCTCTGGAAACTCCAAAGGAATATTATGGCTAGTTCCATCTCTTTTTATTAATTTAATATTATGTTTTTGATTATGTAGCTTATCTAAAGCCTCTAAATCCAAAAGTCTATCATTTGAGCTATAAAGCATATGCATAGGAATTGTTTTATCTTTTAATTTATCAAATAGATCTACTCTATTAAAAGTACTTTTTAATTGAGTTATAAAAGTATCTCTTCCTAAATCATTAAACATATCAACCATAGTTTGAGCCAAAGATAAATCACTTTGATTTTGCTCTTCTAAAAGCATAATTGCTTTTTCAAAATCAAGTCCAAAAAAATCATTTATACCTTCGAACTCTTCTAGTTTCTTTTCTCTTCTTGCTTTTTCTATTTTTGAAGTAGTTCCCGGAGTTGCAGCTACTGTAAATAATCTTTTTACTCTATTTGGATATTTACAAGTAAAATAAGATGCGATATAACCTCCTAGTGAAAATCCTAAGATATTTATCTTCTCTTCTTTGAACTCTTTGTTTAAAATATGAACAATCTCATCAAAATCTGTTGAGTTTGGAATAGGTATATGAACTATTTCAAAATCATCTTTTAAAAATGGTAATGCTCTACTCCAAAGCCTAATATCAGTCATAAGACCTGGTATAAAATATATTTTCTCTTTTTTCATCTTATTATTCTCTTTTTGTTTATTAACTATTATTTTTATTAAATTCTATATTAAATTAGCTTAATAGTATAAAGAATATCATATTTTAATAAGTTTTTCTTATTTATTTTAGATTAAGTTATCTTATATATAATTTTGATAAATTATAAGGAGTTCAAATATGAATACATTTGATAAAATTCGAGCTTTTTGCAGACCGTTTAGAATTATTATTGGAATTATTTTGATTATTGTTGGTGTTTATACAGGGATTGTTTGGTTTTATTTAGGAGTTATTCCATTGATTGTTGGGATTTTTGATATTTGTCCACTTTGTAAGTTTAGTGGGAAATGTACACCAAAAAATTTAAAGTAGAGATATTACTCTACTTTAAACTCTTAATCTATAAATTTTATTGTAATCATCCCATAAAATATATTGTCGTGATAAAACTCAACTCTGTAACTTTTATTAGAATTATCTAGTGAAAAACTACTTACCATATCACTTTTTTTAAGAACTAAACTATCTTCACTATCAACTCCAGCTTTACTAAAACCAATAACATTTACTCTAAGTGGAGATTTTAAAACTTTGAAACTTTTTTTAACCTCTATAATTTGACCAAATTTAGTTTTTATTATATTTCCATCTATTTCTAAATCAACACTGTCAAATGAGCCATTTTTATCAAATATTTGAGGAGATAAAGTAGTTATTAGGTTATTTCCTATATATATTTCATAGTTACCATTTGTAAATTTACTATTTCCTAAAGAGTGTTCAAATTTAAAATTATTTTCACTTTTTTTCATAGGAATAAATTTTAAATTTTTTCTAATATCATTTAAATTAAAAGAGATATTGTTATTTATCTCTATTTTTCCAAAATCAAAAAGTAATTTTTGTACCTCTTTGTAATTGTTTATATCAAAATTTCTACTAAATTCAATATCCATAATTCTCATAAACTCTTCAATAGATTTTAATTGATAAATTACTTTTTCTGTTAAATCCGTAATATTTTTACTTGTTTCTATTGCAAATGCTGGTTTATTGTTTGTAACTGCAAAAAAAGTCAAAGATAGTTGTTGTTGTTCATCTTTTGCTTTTGTTTCTGTATTTTTTACTCCAAAATAGTGATGGTCTTGAAAAAGTTTATCTTTGTTTAAATTATCTCTTACTGTTGATGCAATCTCGTCTAAATTTCCAAATTTTTCCAAAGAGTGTATTTTATCTTGGTCAATAATAGTTGCTTGACCCCAAGCTCTTGGATTAAAGATTGCATTTTCATAGTTTTGTCTATAAAAACCATGTCCATCGTGTAGATTTAAAATTAAATCTACTTTTTTATCCAAAATAAGAGATTTTATTTTTTCGATATTTTTTAAATCTTTATCATCTTTTGAAATAGTGCTAAATTTTCTATTCATATCTCCATATATGCCTCTTTGGTTTGCAATCATACTATCTATATTTACACTAGGAGCAATCCAAACACTACCTTTTTTTATAGTGTAATATTTTTCTAAAAATGCTGGTGCAAAATATCCTCCAGGTTCATCACCGTGTATCCCACCAATGATAAGTAAAGTATGTCCTGATGTTGTGCCATCTTTTTTATAAAGAGTAAAATCTTTGTTTGTATTTGCATAAATATTTGATATTAAAAATATAATAAGAAAAATAAATCTCATATGTCTCCAAGCCTATAAAATTATTAAAAATGGCTCGTATA
>JAGOHQ010000200.1 GCA_017996075.1 Aliarcobacter sp. | reverse complement strand
GCATCATCTCTTTCTCTCTCATCTACTACATAGAAAGTTTGAGTAATATTTTTATTTGTAACATCTGATTTTGTAATTGTTACAAATTCTGGCTCTTTTAAAATTGTTTTTGCTAGATTTTTAATTGCAACTGGCATTGTTGCTGAGAAAAGCAAAGTTTGTCTATCTTCTGGAAGATATGTAAAAATCTCTTTGATATCATCTAAAAATCCCATATCAAGCATTTCATCAGCCTCATCTAGAATTACAAATTTTGGTTTAATTTTTATATGTCCATTTTTTAATAAATCTAAAAATCTTCCAGGAGTTGCTACTATAACACTTGCTGTTTCGATTAATTTTAGTTGTCTTGCGTAAGCTTGCCCACCATAAACAGTTGCTGTGTTAATTCCTAAAAATTTTCCAAACTTGAATAATTCATCGCTTACTTGCATTGCTAGTTCTCTTGTTGGAACTATTACAACTGCTTCTGCATTTTTCCCTGTTAATTGATTTAAAACAGGTAGTCCAAATGCTGCTGTTTTTCCAGTTCCTGTATGTGCTTGTCCAACTATATCTTTTCCTAAAAGTATATGCGGAATTGCATCTATTTGTATTGGACTTGGTTCTTTAAAACCAGCTTCGTCGATTGCTTTTTGTAAATTGTCTTTAAATTTAAAGTCTTGAAAAGTCACTTTTTATCCTTAAGTATATATTGTGAATATACACTCTTATATTAAAAAACCTTCCTATAATGGATAATCAAATATAAAAAATACGTAAGTTTTTAGTATAAAATTACTAAATCTTAAAAAAAGATAGGCATATAAATGTGTATAAATCTGCGGATTTTATCTAAAATATTATTAAGTTTAGCTTTAAGAAAGACTAAGCTTTCTTAAATACTAAAAAATTTAGATACTATCAAGACCTTTGTAGTTTTCAAGGTATTTTGTATCGTAGTTATTGCTTATGAAATCTTTGTTTTCCATCATTTTTTTGTGGAATGGAATATTTGTTTTAATTCCTTCAACCTCAAATTCACTTAAAGCTCTTTTCATTATATTAATAGCTTTTTCTCTATCTCTTCCCCAAACAATTAATTTACCAATCATTGAGTCATAATATGGAGGAACTATATAATTTGTATAGATATGCGAATCAACTCTTACATTTCTTCCACCTGGAACCATCCATTGAGTTATTTTTCCAGGACATGGTAAGAAATTATTTGGGTCTTCTGCTGTAATTCTACACTCTATTGCATGCCCTCTAAATCTAATACTCTCTTGAGGTGGTAATTTTTCACCTTCGGCAACTTTAATCATCCACTCAATAATATCAAGACCTGAAACCATCTCTGAAACTGGATGCTCAACTTGAAGTCTTGTATTCATCTCCATAAAATAGATATTTTGTTTATCATCTGCTAAAAACTCAAAAGTTCCAGCACCTTCATATTTTAAATATTTTGTAGCTTTTACTGCAACTTCATGAAGCTTAGCTCTTGTTTCATCATTTAATAAAATTGCAGGTGACTCTTCTATTACCTTTTGATGTCTTCTTTGAAGTGAGCAATCTCTCTCACCTATATGTATAGCATTACCGTGACTATCTCCAATAACTTGAACTTCTATGTGTCTTGGATTGTTTATAAATCTCTCAAGATACATAGTTCCATCACCAAAAGCTGCTAGTGCTTCACTTGAAGCTGCAAGATATTGTGAATCAAAGTCTTTTTCTTCTTTGATTAACCTCATACCTCTTCCACCACCACCAGCAGATGCTTTTGCCATAATTGGATAACCAATCTCACGTGCAATTTTTTTACCTTCATCAAGAGTTCGTACAGCACCTTTACTTCCTGGAACAACAGGAACTCCAGCCCTTACCATCTCTTCTTTTGCTTTTGATTTATCAGCCATTTTTTCCATTACTTCAGATGAAGGACCAATAAATTTAATATTATGAAGTTTACAAATCTCTACAAAATCTTGATTTTCAGATAAAAATCCATACCCAGGGAAAATTGCATCGCAACCTGTCATTTCAGCTGCTGTTATTAAAGCTGGAATATTTAAGTATGATTCGCTTGATTTAGCTCCACCAATACAAACAGCTTCATCAGCATGTTTTAAATATGAAGCATTTTTATCTCCAGCACTATAAACAGCAACAGATTTTTTTCCCATCTCTTTTATAGTTCTAATAGCTCTTTGAACTATCTCACCTCTATTTGCTATTAAAATCTTTTTTATTTCTGCCATATGTTACTCTTAAACTTTTTCAACTATAAATATTGGCATATCATATTCAACTGGTTCACCATTTTGAACTAAGATATCAAGAATTTTACAATCAAACTCAGCTTCAACCTCATTCATAATTTTCATAGCCTCTAATATACATATAGTTTGTCCTTTTCGAACAATATCACCAATTCCACAAAAAGATGGAGAATCAGGAGATGGAGAAGAGTAATAAGTTCCAACCATTGGTGCATTTATTGCGATACCATTTGTTGAGCTCTCTTTTGATACTTCATTTGAAACAGCAGGAGAAGATACAACAGGTGAAGATGTAGAAGTAGTTTGAACAACTGGAGCAATAGATTGAACCATTGGTGAAGTAGAAACAGTAGTAACTCCACCTTCAAAACCTCTTTGCATAGAGATTTCAAACTCTCCTTCTTTAACTCTTAGTTTATTAAGTTCACTTTTATCGAAAACTCTAATTAACTCTTTTATATCTTTAAAATCCATATTTAGCCTTTTTTTTA
>JAGOHQ010000199.1 GCA_017996075.1 Aliarcobacter sp. | reverse complement strand
TCTCACACTTTGCATGGAGAGAAACTCCAGTTGAAAATGGTGGAATTGGAAGAGTTAAATTCCCATTAGTTGCAGATATTACAAAACAAATTTCAAAAGATTTCGATGTTTTATTTGGTGATTCAGTAGCTTTAAGAGGTTCTTTCTTAATTGATAAAGATGGAACAGTAAGACATGCAGTTATCAACGATTTACCACTAGGAAGAAATATTGATGAGATGATTAGAATGGTTGATACTATGCTATTTACAAATGAGCATGGTGAAGTTTGTCCAGCTGGTTGGTCAAAAGGTGATGAAGGAATGAAAGCTGATAAATCTGGTGTTGCTGAATATTTAGCTAAAAATCAAGATAAATTATAAAAGGAATTTAAAATGGGAAAATATATAGAATTAAATCAAACAAATATGGAAGAAACTATTAAAGAAGGTGTTGTATTAGTAGATTTCTGGGCACCTTGGTGTGGACCTTGTAGAATGCTTGCTCCTGCAATTGATCAATTAGCACAAGAGTTTGAAGGAAAAGCAAAAATTTGTAAAGTAAATACTGAAGATGAACCAGATTTAACAGCAAAATATGAAATAAGATCTATTCCTACTATATTATATTTTAAAGATGGTAAGATTGTAGATCAAACAATTGGTGCTACTACAAAAGCTAAAATTGAAGAAAAATTAAATAGGTTAATATAATAAATACCTGACTAGATAGTCAGGTATATTACTTTATAGTTGCTTATTTGAGCAATTTGCATAACACTCACTACAATCTTTTATACCCATAATTTTTACATATTCATCATATACAGAAGAGATATATCTTTTAGTGCAAATAAATGGGATATTTCTTTTTTTAGCTTCATTTTTATATTCTTTTGCCATTAAAAGGCTTATTTGATATAAACAGTTTAATATCTAATATTTTTTATATTCAATAAACTCTGCTATTAAATATTTATTTACCTTGTAAGCTTCTAAATTTTTTGTACCTATAGAGTAATTTACAGCAAATCCAAAATTAACATGAGGTCCTTTATCATAAAGTACATCTTCTGGATGAGTAAAACTTAACGATTTTATAGAATTTGGTGGAAGAGTAAAGCTTTCTGTAGAATATATATCATTTCCTTTTGAACCTTTTCCATAATAAAATGAGATATTGTTTATATTTATAAATTGATTTGTTAAGTTTTTAATACTATATTCATAATCATCTTTTATCTCTATTTTTATATATTTATCCAAAAGAACATAATCTTTCATTTTATGATTAGTACGAACCATTTTAGCATTTTTTGAAGCTTCTATTTTTGCAGCAAGAGTTGGATTTTTAATATATTTTATCGCTTCCCAATCTTTTTTTACAGCTTCAATTTGTAAAGTTTCATTTGGATTTTCTATATATGAAATTGAACGCCAATTATTTCTAACTGCTTCACTTTTTATTAATTCACTTGGATTTGTTATATATTTAATTGCAAGACCATTAGACTTTACAGCCTCCAATTGTATACTATTACTTGGGATTTTAATATGTTCAATTACTAATCCATCAGCTTTTACAGCAGATAATTGTATCTTTTCATTTGGATTCTCAATATATTTGATCATACTTGGATATTTTATAACAGATTCTAATAATTTTTCTTCATTTTTAAAGGCTTCTTCTTTTACTCTATTTGTTGGATTATTTATATATTTAATATTTGACCAATGTTGAGATACAGCTTCCAGTTGTAATGACTCCTTTGGATTATTTATTCTTTCAATCAATAAAGCATTTTGTTTAATCATTTCTATTTGTTTTTTTTCATCAAGATTATTTATATTTTTAATATCACTTTCCCATTCATGCTCTTCCATTAATTTCAAATATCCTCCATGCAAACCATATTTTTCAGAATACATTCGTGCTTTTGTTCCATCCATATTTGATGCATTTAAGTAAGCTGGGTAAGTTACTGAATGTTTTACAACATTACACCCTGTAAATAATAAAGTTAACAATGTAATACTTGTGCTTAATAGTAGAATTTTTTTCATATTTTCCCTTTTATATATTACTAGATTATAAAACTAATAATCTGTTATTACAGTGTATTCTAAAATATTTATGCTTAATTAATCTGTAATTACAGATTGATAAAATGATTTCATTTAATTACTATCACTCTGTAAGAATAGAGGGTTTAATAATTAATGAATGAGTTTCAAAATATAGAAGATTTTACTGACAAACAAAAAGAAGAGTTTTATAAAAGAATTGGAAGCAATGTCGCAAGAATAAGAAAAAAACATAAACTTTCACAACTTAAGCTTAGTTTGCTAATAGGTCACAAATCAACATCCCTGTTGGCTGGAGCTGAAATTTATTATAATAAGCAACACTTCTCATTAGAACATTTAGCAAATATATCATTTGTTTTAAACGAAGATATAACAGAATTTTTTAAATAACATTAGATATGAAAATGAATATACTTATGTCTAATTTTAAATATTTTTCAAATCATTTACACATAATCTTTAAAGCCATTTATTTAAAAATCTCATGATTCTTTCATCTTTATCTTTTTTATAATTTAAAAAGCTTACAACTAATCCACCAATAAATAAAAATATAGCTGCTTCTTTTGAGTCATTTATATTACTAAAAAATAGTATTATTGATGGAATGATTAAAAATAGTATTATAAGTATATAATTTTTCAAGTTTTATCCTTAATATTGATTTTTATAGCAATTATAAACATAATTACCATATTTTTTT
>JAGOHQ010000198.1 GCA_017996075.1 Aliarcobacter sp. | reverse complement strand
CAAAAAACTATGCAAAGTAAAATTGTACAAGGTTTATACTTTTGCGGAGAACTTGTAGATATTGATGGACCTTGTGGTGGATACAATCTTCAATGGTCTTTTTCAAGTGGTTTTTTAGCTGGAAAATTGAATAAGAATATTTAATAAGAATTAGGAAAATATGAAAAAAACAGAGTTAAAACAATATATATTTATAATTTTAGGCTCATTTGCAATGGCATTTGGAACAGTCTGTTTTTTATCTCCAAATGAGATAATTACAGGTGGTGGAGTTGGTATCTCTTTACTTTTACATGCACTTTTTCCACAAATTACTTTAGGTATTATTATTGCAGTTGTAAGTATCCCATTTTTGATTTTATCTTATATCTATTTTGGAAAATATTATCTATTTAAAACATTTATTGTAGTTCTTCTTTTATCAACATTTACAGATATATTAAAAGAAGTTTTAAAAATAGAAGCTATTACGCATGATATTTTGCTAGCTGCAGTTTTTGGTGGAATTTTTATAGGTTTAGGTGTTGGATTAGTTATAAAAGGAAGAGCATCTACAGGAAGTACCTCTGTTGTGGGAGAAATAGTTGCAAAAAAGACAAAATATAAGGCAGCAGAGGTTTTATTAGCTATTGATGCCGTAATTATGTTTGCTTCTGTTTTTGTTTACAATGATATAGATAAATCACTTTATAGTATGCTTAGTGTTTATGTTGGAATTAGAGTACTTGATATTATTCTAACAGGACGACCATCAAAAAAGATAGTAAATATCGTATCAAAGAATGTTGAAGTTTTAAAAGAGCAAATAAGAGAAAGAATAGAGGAGCACGGTACTATTTTAACAGGAATAGGGCTTCATCAAGGGCAAAATAAAACTATCATTTATGTTACAGTTGATGCAGGAAAGATTGATTTATTAAAAAATTTAATCACTAAATATGATCCAGATGCTTTTATGATAATCACAGAGGCTTCAGAGTTTTTGGGTAGAGGTTTAAAGTAGTTTAGTTTTGTTGCAAAATTTTATTTAGTTGCATATTAAAAAAAATATACTATAATGTAAGATTAAATATAAAATATAAATAGGAATATAATATTATGTTATTGATGAAACTTGAATCACGAGAGAAATTTGCATTTTTACAATTGGCTCATTATTTAGCAAGAGTTGATAATAGTTTTGGAAAAGAAGAAGAGGAAGTTATCTTAGAGTATTGTGATGAAATGGGAATTGAAAATATCGATTCATTTGATATGGAAAATTTCAATTTAGAGGCAACTTTAAATAACTTCAAAAGCAAAAGAAGTAAAAAAATTGTTGTGTTGGAGCTTATGATATTGGTTCATATTGATAGTGTATTCAATATAAATGAACAAATATTAATAGAAAAAATCTCTCAAAACTTTGGAATTGAAACTAAAGATTTAAATGATTTTTCATCTTGGGGAAAATCTGTTGCAAAACTTTATGAAGTTGCAAAAGTTTATATGAGTGATGATTATGAGGAGTTGATATCTTAAATTATGAGTAAAAGTATGGAAATCATTAAGCTTTTAAATGAAAGAATTGACAATCTATTAGAAGAACATGCAAAAATAAAACTAGAAAAAATAGCTTTAGAGCAAAAAATAAGTGAACTAATAGATGAAAATGATAAGCTTGAAAGAAATAATCAAGACATGATTTTAAAAATTGATAGTACATTAACTTTAATAAAAGGAAATACAAATGACTAAAGATTTGACATTTCACATAAATAATAAAGCTTATACAATTTCTGGAGATGAGGAGCTTGAAAAAGAGCTTTGTAAATATCTAGATACTGATAAAAATAATGATACAAAATCACTTCTTTTGGCATATTTAAAGCTAAATCAAGAGTATAGAACTTTTAGAAAAGAGGTTGAGGATATTGCAAATAAAATTGCGGGGTTTTAGAAAAAAAGCATTTTCTACTCTTGAAATAGTTATTTTTATAGTAGTTATTGCTACTATTTTATCTTTTTTACTTCCAAAATTTGATACTTTTTTTGAAAAGAGTGATTTATTAAAATTAAAATCAGATATATCTCTTATAAACAATGGAATACAAAAAGAGAAATCAAAAAATATATTAATACAAAAATATGGAGATATAAATAAGTTAGATGATGCAAACATAGATAGTGAAAAAGAGAAGTTATTTGAATATATTTTGGATTTTCCTTTTATTTCAACTTCAAAAAATGAGTCTAAAAACGGCTATTGGGCAAAAGTATCAGTTGATAAATATATATTTTTCACAAGAAAAAATCAATATGAATTTTTATTAAAAGATGGTCAATTTTTATGTGTAAGTAGTTTAGAATTATGTGAGGAACTTTTTTGAATTATTATGAGCTAGCTATTTTAAAATCTCCTTTACAAAACTTAACTTACGAAAGCGAAGAGATTATTGAAAATGGCTCTTTAGTTGAAGTTATTTTAGCAAAAAGAAAAAATTCAAATTTAGCGGTAGTTATAAAAAAAGTAGATAAACCAGATTTTAAATGTAGTACGATTTTGAGTATAAAAGATGAGTTCTATACTGATTTTATGCTTGAAATTGCCGATTTTGTTAGTAAATACTATATTTGTTCTATGGGATTTGCTTTGAGTTTATTTCAAGCTTTTAATAAAAATATAGTTTATGAAAATTCTAGTATTGAATATAAAAAAGAGATAACTTTATCATCTTTTCAACAAGAGGCAAAAGATTTTTTAGATAGTAAAAAACAAGCTCTTCTTTTTGCAAA
>JAGOHQ010000197.1 GCA_017996075.1 Aliarcobacter sp. | reverse complement strand
ACAACTCTAATTATCATTGTTTCTTAAAATATTTCCATCTTCGGAAATTAAAACTGCTAGATTTTTTGTACTTTCAAATTGAGATAAAATAATCAATAAAATCATCATAATAGGAACAGCCAAAAACATACCTATAGTTCCCCACATAGCTCCCCAAACAACCAAAGATAAAATTACTACAAATTGAGATATATTTAGGCTTTTTCCCATAAGTTTTGGATAAATTACATTACCAATCACAAATTGAATTAATACTAAAAATATAAATAGATACAAAATTGAGCTAATATCTGTTAGTTGGATAATAGCAAAAACTGTTGGAATTAAAACAGCTATTATAGTTCCAATTGTTGGAATAAAGTTTAAAATAAATGCTATAAATCCCCATAAAACTGCACCTTGTAAACCAAAATATTGACATATTAAGAAAGTTAAAAAACCTGTAATTAAACTAACTATTGTTGTAATTAAAATATAAGTTCTTACTCCTTTTGAAATAGATGTTAATATATGTTTAGCTTTATTTTTACTATTTTCATTTTGAAATAGTGCATTTAATTTTAAATCAAAAAATCTCTGGTCAATTAATAAAAAAAGAACATATAAAAATATCTGCATAGTATTACTCAAAATTGAACTAAAAGCAATAAAAATTTTATTTAATAATGTAGCCATATTAAACTCTTGAAAGAATTTTTGCAAAGGTTCTTTAAGATCAAAAGATGTCAAAGTTGATATTTTATCTATTACTACATTTATTTTTGAGTCAAGTTGAGCTACTACAGAACCTAACTCTATCATACTTGAAGTGACAAAAGTTCCTATTTTCACCATAGAATACAATATGATTATAAGAGATAATGGAGTTGCAACAAAATCTAAAACTCTCTTATTTATATATGGTATTTTTTTTATCTCATTTGCTAAACCGTTTATCAAAAACCAAATAAAAAAAGATATAGCAATAGGTGTTAGAATATTGCTTAAACTATTAAAAGAGTAAATCACTAAAAACATAAAAGCAAAAAAATAAAATGCTCTTGCAAAATTTATCTCTTTGTTTAAGCTATCCATATCTACCCTTTTTTTATAGTTTATACTCTTTGTAATCTCTTACTCTCATCTTTTGCAAACTCTTGCAAATCTGTAACTTGATCCATCTCATCAACAATCTCAATTCCAAGCATTGTCTCTAAAGCATCTTCAAGAGTTACAACTCCACTTGTTTGACCATACTCATCTTGAACAATAAAAAGATGCATTTTCATTCTAATAAACATATCAAACAAAGTTGATACAGATATATTTTCTGGAACTTTATGAACAGGAACCATAATATCTTTTAAAAGAGTCTTTTTCTTCTTTTTTACTCTTTTTTCTAAAATAGTTTGTTTAAAAACAACACCTACTATATCATCTATTGATTCATTATATACAGGTATTCTTGAATAGACATATAGATTATCATTTAAAAGAGCCTCTTTTACACTTGTTTTAGAATCCAAAGCAAAAACAACAGTTCTTGGAGTCATAATATCTTTTGCTTTAATATTTTTTAGTTTAAACAAATTTTTTATTAAAATACTCTCTTTTGCCTGTAAAACACCCTCTTTCTCACTCATATTTACTATTGTAATAATCTCATCTTTTGAAAAGTTCACTTCATTTTTTCTACCTTTTTGCAAAGTGTTTGTTATAAAAGTAGCAAGAAAAATAAATGGGTAAGTAATTTTAACCATAAACGATATTATATAAACAGCTGGAACTATAAACTTTCTCCAATAAATAGCACCAAGAGTTTTTGGAAATATCTCAGATATAAAAAGCACCATCAAAGTTAAAATAAAAGCAATCACAGCTTGCCAATTTGAACCAAAAATAATAGCAGCTTGTGCACCAACACCAGCTGCTCCCATAGTATTTGCAAAAGTGTTTAATGTAAGAATTGAAGATATTGATTTATCAATATTTTGTTTTACATCTTTTGCTAAATCAACAGTTTTTGGGCTATAACCTTTTTTATCTAAACTCTCAATATATGAAGAAGTTGAGGATAAAAGTGTAGCTTCAAGTAGTGAACACATAAAAGATAAAATAAGTGTTAAAAGTAAATATGTGATAAGTAGTGTCATTTTTTAAACTCTATTATTGAAATATTTTTTAAAATATGTTTTATATCTTTTGCATTTAAAAGATGTTTTTCTTCAAGAACTTTTGAAAAAAATCTCACTTCTGCATTTGTAAAACCATCTGGTTCTTTCTCTTTTATAGATGGTGTTTGACCATCTTCTACTCTTATTCTATATAATTTCTTATTTTTTAATTTTGCATAATACACTATATCAATTTGAGTTTGAGTAACTTTTTCTAAAGTTACAAAAACTCTATTACTCTCTAGCTCCATTTCAAAATCTTTATAAAATTCTCTAAAACAATCTATATTTAAATATCCAATATATAATTTTGTATAAATATCAAAATATAAATTCATTTTAGAATTTGAGAAAAAACTTAAATCAATTTTAAATTTTGGATTTTTTCTAGCACCATTTAAAATCCACTCCAAAGTTGGAAAATATGCAAATTTTTTGTATTTTAAACTAAAAGCTTCTAAATATTTCTTATTTTCTGGAGCTTTTAATGTTTGTAAATCATTTTTAACTTTTTTAGCAAAAATAATTTTTTCTATTAAATCATCATAATCTAAATCTTTTGTTACCCAAATAGTTGCATATGATGGAAAGTTGTTTAAACCAATAGAGCCAGATGTAAGGACAATCAAAGC
>JAGOHQ010000196.1 GCA_017996075.1 Aliarcobacter sp. | reverse complement strand
TCATCAACTATTATTGTTTCAATATTTGGATAGTTAGCAAAAGCTTGTATAGATACAAAAGAGCCTAAAAGTGTAATTTTTGCTTTTGGATATGTTTTTATTATATTTTGTATAGCTGGTGTTGCCATAATTGCATCCCCAAGCCACGAAGGAATCTCTATAAATATCGTTTTAACCATTTTGTAACCTTATTCTTTTATGTTTAGCCATCTATTTTTATCTAAAAGGTATGATTCAAAACTATCAATAGCTTTTAGCTCTTTTTCTAATTTAGTTTTTAACTCATCTTTGCAACTAGAATTTGTAGTATCTTTATAGTTAAACATAATATAGCAATCTTCTGTGATAAGACCTATTTGATCCCCACCAAATGTATAAACAAATCTATTTTTAGAACTCTCATCAAATAAAGAGTTACCCATTGAACTAAAGCTATTTTCAAACCCTAATAGATCAATAATTGTAGGTTTAATATCATTTTGAGAACCTAAAATATCAATCTCTTTTGGTTTAAAGATTTTTGGTGCATAGATTATTAGTGGAATTCTATAACCTTCTATGTTAGAAACTATCTTATCATCAGGTCGTAAATCTTTTGCTATATTTCCCAAAGCATTCCCACTTCCATGATCTGATGTAAATATAAAAATAGTATTATCAAACCAAGGTTCTTTTTTAACACCCTCAATAAATCTCTCTATTGCATTATCAACATAGATTAAACTATTTAAATATCCATAATAGTTCTTTAAATCGTGAGGATATCTCTCAAATTTAGCACTTGGAAGATGAAAATCGCTATGATTTGTAGATGTAAACATAAAACTTAAAAAAGGCTCTTGTATAGTGTTTAATTTTTGATGCATAAAATTAAACATATTATAATCATAAGTTCCTGTATCTGTCTTTCTTCCTTCATCTACAACTTCAACATTTGGCATATCTTCCGCTCCATAAAACTGATCAAAACCAGCCAATAATGAAACAGAATCTACTCTATATGATCTTCTATTTGAACTTTGTGCTGCAATTGTAGAGTATCCATTTTGTTTTGCTATTTGTCCTAAATAGCTTAAGTTTGTAAGTTCTAAACCATTTCCTAAATATTGAAATCCAGCTGGTAAAGTTATTCCTGTATAAACTGATGTTATTCCATAAATAGATCTATAACCATTTGCATAAAAATTTATATATTTAAGTCCTTCATTTGAGAGCTTTTTGAAATATGGTGTTACATTTAACTCTTTATATTTTGTAAACCCATCAATATGTTCAGCA
Organism: Aliarcobacter sp.; assembly: GCA_017996075.1. Lineage (GTDB taxonomy): Bacteria > Campylobacterota > Campylobacteria > Campylobacterales > Arcobacteraceae > Aliarcobacter. Next base: position 1,538 of record JAGOHQ010000196.1, on the reverse strand, counting down.
CCCCAAGACTCAAGCAAAACAATAACAATATTGTATTTATTTTTATTCTCTTTTGTTTTTAAAGCTCTTTGTGCTGGATAATCATCATTTGCAAAAATAAATTTATCACTTTTTAAAAACTCTTTTGCTATTGGTTGTGCTTTTTCAAAATTCATTAAATTTACTCTTTTACCACCTTTATAAACACCTAAAGTTCTATAAAATGAGTAAAAACCATTTATAGCTAAAACTCCTGAGCTAGTTTTTGAAACAGCATATGAATCAACAATTCCAAATGATTTTTTCTCAAAACTATTTCTAATTCCTGAAAACAACATAAGTATAATTAAAAAAAAGTAAAAATAGTCTCTTTTTAGTAAAAATTGATTTTTCAAAGGCGATTTAAAAATTTTAATAAATAAAAAAGTAAGAAAAGCAAATATGATAAATGATATTATGGTGTAGTAAATTAGTGAACCAAAAGCCATATCAAATATTATATTCATATCATTTACTAAGCTCAAAAGTTCATTTGAAACATGTCTTTGACTAAACTCAAAATATATAATGTCTGCTATACATAAAGCTAAAATAGAGATAAATACTAAACTCCATAAAATAGCTAAAAAAACTCTATAATAAATATTAAATGTAAATTTAAAAGGTAAAAGAAGAAGTAAAATAAATATTCCAATAAATGTAAAAAGAGTAATAATATCAACTCTTAAACCAAATATAAAAGATATAAATGTCTCATAAAATGTTAAATCTTCGAAAAAATATTGATATTTAAAATAGAAAAAGATTCTAAGAGAAGATAGGATAAGCAAAGATAAAATAATTGCTGTAAAAGTTTGTGTATATCTATTCTTAAACATTTTGTAAAATTTCCTTAAAGGCATAAAATTGAGGATATTTTAAAATTTTTCCATCTCTATTATCAACTAATCCATATCCGCTAGCAATTAGTTGATGCCAATAGACTCTTTTTATTTTTCTTGAATCTTGTGCAATTTTAAAATAATCCAACATATATTTCGTATAGTCATCGCAGCTAACACACTCTTTTTCACTTGTAGGTGCGTATGGAGCTGTATTAGATATTGGCCAATTAACTTCTGTAATATAAATATCATCACTTAAAGTTTTTGGACTCATTTTTACAAGTGAAAAAAGCATATCTATCTTATTTTTTAAATCAAATATTCCATATTGACTATTTTGTGGAGCACCTCTTCTATCTACGTAAAGTAAAGCTGAAGTTATATCGTATTTTATTTTTTTTAAATTAAACATAGCTCTTGCATTGTAGTAGTACTCAAAATCTATAACTGATGGTCCTAAAAGTTTAATATTTGGATATTTTTCTTCTTTTAAATTTTGAGCTATCATATAAAAATTCATAAATTCTGATGTGCTAAAAAATCCCCATTTTAATCTATTTATTGTAGTTCCAATTTGAAACTCATTTGATATATTTTCAAACTTTTGAAAAATTAAATCTAAATTTTTCTCTAAGATTTCATGATTTTCAATATTTAATCTATCTTGAATTACAT
>JAGOHQ010000195.1 GCA_017996075.1 Aliarcobacter sp. | reverse complement strand
TTTTATCTTCACTTAAAGGTCTTAATTTTTCTGCTATTTTTAAAACTGTATCCATATCTTCTAAAACACAAGGTCCTGTCATAACTGTCAACATAATATATTTTCCTTTTATTTAATTGGTTCCCAAATTTTTAAATTTATTATTTCTTACTAACCATTATTCCACTAATTACAATCAAAATTATACCCAAAAGCACTATAAAAGATGGAAAAGCATCACCTATAAAAAGTCCTAAAATTATTGAAAATGCAATATTGCTATAAGAGATAGTCCCTACAATTCCAGCTTTAGCAAGAGAATATGATTTTGTCATATATATTTGTGCATAAGTAGAAAAAACTCCCAATAAAGCTATAAAAATCCAATCTCTTGCCTCTGGCATTACAAAAGTTCCTAGCATAAAATCAAGATGTGGGTTTGTGTAAAACTCACTTACTATCATAAAAATCAAAGGCAAAATTGTACCAACTCCCATAAAAGATAGAACTATGGCTCTACTATCATAAAATCTTCTAAGTTCTCGTATTGAAGTATATGCAAGTGCTGCTCCAACACCTGATAAAATTCCTAAATAATCTGTTTTTTCTAAGCTACTTCCATCAAACTCGGCTATAAATAAAATTCCAATAAATCCAATAAATACTCCAATCCAACCTTTAAATCCAATATGTTCTTTTAGAAAAAAATATGCCAAAAGTGCTGTAAATATTGTAGATGTTTTAGAAAAAGTCATAGCTTCACCTAAAGGTATATTTGCAATATTATAAAAGAAAAAAAGCAAAGCAGAAAAACCAGCAACTCCTCTAAAAATAAGTAACCAAAATTTTCCACCTAGTTGATTAAGTGGGCTTTTATATATAGAAAATAGTATAAAAAATACTCCAAAAACATTTCTAAAAAATACAATTTCAATAGTGCTTAATTTATCGCTAAGTTCCTTTGCAGCAACTCCCATTAAAGCAAATAAAAATGATGCAATAAGCATATACTTTATAGCTTTATTTACATTTTCTTCCAATACAAAATCCTTTTAAAAAGCAAAAGTATTGCAAAATTTGGGTTAAAGCAATATTTCGATAAAATCTTAACCATTTTAAACATTATTTAGGAAATTTATGGATTATTTAAAAATCATAGGAAATCAAAAACTAAGTGGAGAAATATATATTTCTGGGGCAAAAAATGCTGCACTTCCTTTAATAGCTTGCACAATTTTAGCAAAAAATGAAACTATCATAAACAATCTTCCAAATGTGGCTGATATAAATACTTTTTTAAAGTTAATAAAAATGCTAGGTGGTAGTTTTACTCAAGATAAAAATAGGGCAGTTATAGATACAAGCACTATTTCAAATACAACTGCAACTTACGATATAGTAAAGACTATGAGAGCTTCTATTTTGGTTCTTGGTCCTTTGCTTGCACGATTTGGGCATTGTGAAGTTTCACTTCCAGGTGGTTGTGCAATAGGTCAAAGACCTGTTGATTTACATTTAAAAGCTATGGAAGCTATGGGAGCAAAGATTGAAATTTGCCAAGGTTATATAAAAGCAACTGCACCAAATGGATTAAAAGGTGCAAAAATTGTATTTGATAAAGTTACAGTTGGTGGAACTGAAAATACAGTTATGGCAGCTGCTTTAGCTTCTGGAGTTACAACTATAATAAACGCAGCAAAAGAGCCAGAGATTGTTCAATTATGTGAAGTAATTGCAAGTGCTGGAGTAAAAATAGAGGGAATTGGAACTTCTAAAATTATTATTGAAGGAACAGGTGGAGAACTACTTGATATTAAACCTTTTAGTGTAATTCCTGATAGAATAGAAGCAGGGACTTATATGTGTGCATCTGCTATTACAAACCAAAAATTAACTATAAAAAATATTGTTCCAGCTCATCTTGAAGCTATTATTTCAAAGCTAGAAGAGATGAATTTTGAAATAGATGTAAAAGAAGATGAACTTACAATTTTCCCAACATCAAAAATTTTACCTGTAAATATTATAACAACAGAGTATCCAGGATTTCCAACAGATATGCAAGCACAGTTTATGGCACTTGCAACTCAAGCTGAAGGAACTAGCACAATAGATGAAAGACTTTTTGAAAATAGATTTATGCATGTTAGTGAACTTTTAAGAATGGGTGCTGATATTCAGCTAAATGGAAATATAGCTACAATTATTGGTGAAAAAGGAAATTTAAGCGGAACAGATGTTATGGCAACAGATTTAAGAGCATCTTCTGCTTTAGTTCTTGCAGCACTTGTTGCTCAAGGAGAGACAAATATTCATAGAATTTATCATCTTGATAGAGGATATGAAGATTTAGAAGGAAAATTTTTGAAAATTGGTGCAAATATTCAAAGGTGTAAAGAAAAGTAATTTATGCTTCATAATATTAAAAAACTATTTGAATCTAAAGAAGAAGAGAAAAAAGAGTTGAAATTTAATAAATTTCAGCTCTTTTTAGATTTGGTTAATAGTTATTTAAAAAGAGAGTATCCAAGTATTAATTTTGATTTATCTTTTTATAAAGATAAAAAAGAAGAAGATAATTTAAAAGTTCAAAAAGCTACGCTTATTGCTGAAGTTATAAGACAGTTTGCGGATTTTCATTGGGAAAAGAAAACTCAAAAAAGTGTAAAAAAAGAGATTCTTTGGAGTGGTTATGGGGTAAATTCTCAACCAAGCAAAAAAATTCCACAAGACTTTTTACGAAGAAAAGAGTTGGTTTTTTTTAGAGAAGAGGGAATTTGCAATAGATGTGGGAATATTATGGATAAAATACAAAAAAGTTCTATAATTTTGGCTCAAGAAA
>JAGOHQ010000194.1 GCA_017996075.1 Aliarcobacter sp. | reverse complement strand
TCTCTATATATATGATTTTTAAAAAGCGGGAGGTTGAGAGGAAATAATAAACATAAGGGTTTAGAGCGTTTTTGGGGTAAAAATAGAACTACCCTTAACCTCTTCATTATGTCTGTTGTTATTAAATTAGAGTAAATGATATAAAAAATGTTGTTGGTTGGTTTTAGACTAAAACCAATTAACTTATCTTGTCCTTTTTATCTTTCCATAAATCAACCCATTTATCATACGGCTTATAGCTTTCATTATCACTTCGAAACCAATTAATTTTAATCATTTTAGTTTGGCTATGTTTTGTTAATTTATTGATTGCTTCATTAGTTATTTCAACTCCTCGTGGATTAGTTCCTTGCTTTGGAAGTTTAAAGTAAAATTCTTTGTCATGTTGGTTTAAAATTTCAGTTTGTACTTCTTTTGGTATTAAATACATTCCGCCATTTCCATTCCAATTTATATGTATAAACAACATATTACATTTCGCTTTGTATGTATTAATAAATTCCAATGATTTTTGTGCATCAACAGTCCATATTAACTTAAATCCTACGATTTTCTTATTTGTAACTGTCTTTATAGAAATATACTCTTTAAATACAATTACATCTGTTTCATTTTCTCCAATGGATATATTTGTTGTTATATTTTCTTCTCCAAATTGATATATTAATAATGCTATTATAATTCTCTCTCTCGCCGAACCTATTTCCATTCCAAGTTTTCCATTTCTTTGGTTATCAATTTCCGAAAGTTGAAACAATGTTGGTAACTTTTTTTGTATTTTTTTTATAATATTTAAGTCTTGAAAAAGTTTGTCTATTTCACTCATAAATTGTTATCTAAAAATTTTTGTATTCCATTTGCTATATGCCACGCAAAAACTGGAGGAACTGCATTACCAATTTGTTTATATGCACTTGAAGTTGAGGGATAAAATATAAAATCATCAGGGAAGCTCTGTATTCTTGCAGCTTCTCGTGCTGAAAGACGACGCTTGCTATTGTAATGAAATTCAATATTCCCGTGATGTTCTGCTCTAATTGTTGGGGCGAAATCATTTTTATTTATTATGGTATTGCCTTGCCCTTTATTTATTTTTGCTTTTGACCATTTATGATTACTTACAAAACCCTCTTTATAATTTTCAAGATCTTTTATTACATCATAAACATAACAAGCTTTGTTTGTTTTGATATTATCAAAATTAAACTTCGGTAATATATCTTTTTTTGTACCAATTATAATAACCCTTTGTCTTTTTTGAGAAACTTCAAAATCACTAACTTTTAATAGTTTATGAGATATATTATATCCTAAACTTTCAAAATCCTTTATAATAGTTTGAATTGCTTTGCCATCGTCAATAGTCAAAAGACCTTTTACATTTTCTGCAAGAAATAACCTTGGTTTAATATGATTTATTGCATTGCACATACTTTTATATAAATTACCCCTTTCACTATCAAAACCTAGTCTTTTTCCTGCATGACTAAAATCCTGACAAGGAAAGCCACCAATTAAAATATCTGTATATTGTAATTTTGTAATATCAATAGCATTAATATCAGAGCAGATAATATTTTTATAAAAATTCTTTTGAAATGTAATACAAGCATTTTTATCTATATCATTTGCATATATTGTTTCAAATCTTAATCTTGAATATTTTTTTTGCAAAAATTTAAATCCTCCGTGAAAACCTAAATCAAGACCTCCACAACCACTAAACAAAGATGTAATACTATAATTTTTCATAGTAGCTATTTAATTTTTTTAATCTTATTTTTATTTTTTTTACACTTTTTAATTACTTAACACTTTTATTGTATTTGATTATTTTAAGTGGTATGTAGCTTCTTCCTTCTTAACTAATCCAACAACTTCGCCTTTTAGATTAATTCTTTCAGTATTAAATATTAAATTAGCTCTGTATTTTTTACTTCTACAATAGAAATTTAAAAATATTTTTAATTCGTTTTTAGATATTCCAAGTTTTTCGCTAATATTTAGTAAGTCTTCCTTAATACCTATAGCTAAAGGTTTATAAGGAAATGTTTTAGGGTATTTCTCACTTAAAACATTTAATACTCTAATAGCTATATTTCTTATATTTTCTATTTTATTTGTAGGTATTTCTAGAACTTTAATATTACAAGCTTGTATTTTGTTGTTTTCTTCTTTTGTGATAAAGCTAATTTTAATTTCACTCTCAATATTATCTAAATTGATTTTTTTTAGTTCTTTGAAATGTAAAAATACCTCTTTTGAGTTATCATCGGGCTTAATAAAACCATAGCCTTTATCTTTTTTATACCAAGAAACAATACCAGTCTTTTTTATTGGTTTTTCTATGATTTTTTCATTAACAGGTTTAGGAATTATTACTTTAGAACTTTTTTCTTTAGGTTTTATTAGTTTAACAGGTTTAGAACTTTTTTCTTTAGTTTTTACTGGTTCAATAGGTTGAGGGATAACTTTTGATATTTTATTTTTTATCTCGTTAATTTGTTCTTCTGTTTTGTAGGTGTTTAACCTAAGTATTGGTAATTTTTCCATAATGATTTTTATTATGCGGTTTATAACCAATTAAGTGCATTGAAATTGATTATAAACCTAAAATTATTATTAATTTAATTTAGTTATTTTGGGTACTTTTAAATTCAAAAGAGTTTATTTTTTCTATAGTTCTAGGATTTAAAGTCTCAAATTCCCCATCTTCTTGAATTTGTAATTTACTTTTTATGAATATATGATTGTTATTAGCTTCACGCATTCTTTTAAGTATTTCATCTGTTTTTTTATTATCAAAACTTCTAATTTCTTCAAT
>JAGOHQ010000193.1 GCA_017996075.1 Aliarcobacter sp. | reverse complement strand
CTTGCACTTCCAATACTATCTTCTATTTCTAAATCTTTTAATTCAAGTGCTTTTGTATTTGGTCTAGGAGAGTATTTGAAGTTAAAAATTTGATCAAACTTTACTTGATTTACAACATCTAAAGTATCTAAAAAGTCTTCATTTGTCTCTCCTGGAAAAGCTACAATAATATCTGTAGTAATTCTTAAATCAGGAATTAACTCTCGCATTTTAAAAGCACGATTTAAAAACCACTCTTTTGTGTATCCTCTTTTCATAGCTTTTAAAATCTTTGTAGAACCACTTTGAAGAGGCATATGAATACATTTTGAGATTTTTGGATTTCTTGCAAACTCTTCTATAAAATCATCATCCATATGAAGTGGGTGAGGAGATGTAAATCTAATACGTTTCAAACCATCTATTTTTGATATATCTTGAAGAAGTTGTGTGAAGCTATATTTATCTGCATTATTACTAAATCTTTTTCCATAAGAGTTTACATTTTGTCCCAAAAGTGCAACTTCAACAACACCATTATCAACAGCTTTTTGTATTTGTGAAACTATCATTTGAGGTGGAATAGATATCTCATCACCTCTTGTGCTAGGAACTATACAATATGTACACTCTTTATCACAACCAACAGAAATATTTACACTTGTTCTAAAGTTGTTGTTATTTGCTATTGCAAATTCATATTGTGAGTCATCATTATCAATACTTATTTCAACAGAGCCTTTTTTATCAACAACATCTTTTATTTTTGAAATATTTCTAGCTCCCAGTACAAAATCAACATAAGGAGCTCTTTTTATAATATCTTCACCTAAATGAGAAGCAGTACATCCACAAACACCAATTTTTGCACCATCTTTCTTTTTCTTATTAAACTGTCCAATTTCAGAAAATAGTTTTTGAACTGGTTTTTCTCGAACAGAACAAGTGTTTATAATAATTAAATCAGCATCTTCAATATTTTGTGTAGCACTATAACCTTTGTGTTTTTCAAGTTCTGCTTGAATATGCTTACTATCGGTGTCATTCATTTGACAACCTAAAGTTTGTATAAATAGTTTTTTACTCATATTTTTTATCACTATAAAATATTAAAGTGCATGAACCTCATACATATACTCATCATCAGCTAATCCAAATTTAATCTCTCTAAAATAGATATTAAATCCCTCTTTTTCTAAAGCTTCAACTAGAGCCATCATATCTTTGTGAGAGTTGTCTCTATCAAAATAAAATATTTTTTGAGCCTCTTTTTTTAACTCATCTTTGATTTTTTCCAACTGTACTTTTTTTGGCTTTTCATTTAATTCATTTCTAGCAAGTAATAATTCCATTTCATTAAACCTTTTTTTTTCAAATAATCGTATATTTTAGTCAAAAATTGCTTTAATTTCTATAAAAGGTAGTTTTGATATACTATTGTCCTAAAACTTGCATTGAAAATCAAACTTACCATTTCAATGTTAAAAAAACTATAGGAAATAATTATGGATAAAATAATAGATATTTTAGACTCAATAGCTTACGAAAAGGGTCTTAAAATCACTGATGTAGAAAATGCTCTAAAAGAGGCTTTGATTAAAACTGCTCAAAAAATGGTTGATTATACTTTGATTTTTGATGCAAAAGTAGATAGAGCAAGTAAAAAATTAACACTTTTCCAAAAAATAGAAGTTGTAGCAAATGATGATAAAAGATTATTCGAAGATTTAGAAAATGAAGATGGAACTCCTATAAATAAAGAGAATTTTATAGCAATAGATGAAGCAAAATCTATCAATAGTGACTTAGAACTAGGAGACTCTTTGAGTTACGAGTTGGAGTTTGAAAATATGGGAAGAAATGCAGCAACAATTCTTTCAAGTAATTTTGAATACAAACTTCAAAGATTTGTAGAAGAAAATATAATGGCAAAATACAAAGAAAAAGTTGGAAAAACTGTATCGGCTGTTGTTACAAGAGTAGATAAAAATGATAGTACTTTTATTGAAATAGGTGAAATAAAAGGTATTCTTCAAAGAAAAAATAGAATAAAAGGTGAGTATTTTAAAGTAGGGGATACACTTAAAGCAGTTGTAAAATCTGTAAATATTGATAAAAATATGGGCTTGATGGTAGAGTTATCAAGAACAAGTCCTAAGTTTTTAGAAAATCTACTTACATTAGAGGTTCCAGAGCTTAAAGATGAAAAAATTATTATAGAAGCAAGTGCTAGAATTCCAGGAAGTAGATCAAAAATAGCTCTAATATCAACAAGCCCACAAATAGATGCAATTGGAGCAATTGTTGGTGTAAAAGGTGTTAGAATAAATGCGGTTTCAAAAGAGTTAAGTGGTGAAAATATTGATTGTATAGAGTACTCTAGTGTTCCTGAGATGTTTATTGCTCGTGCTTTAAGTCCTGCTTTAGTAAATAGTGTAAAAATAGAAGAACATCCAAAAAATGGTGAAAAAGGTAAGGCAATTGTAACAATAAATAGTGAGCAAAAAAGTAAAGCAATAGGAAAAGCTGGATTAAATATAAGATTAGCTTCAATGCTTACAAAATATGATATAGAAATTGTTGAGATTGAAACAGGTGTAATAGCTTCACATTCTGAAACGAAAAAAGATGAAAAAATTACAGATGCATCAAGCCTAGAGGCACTATTTAAATAGTATGAAAAAAATATATTTTTATGATACATCAAAAAAAACAAAAGTAGAGTTTGTATCTTTAAAACCAAATATTGCAAAAATATATGTATGTGGACCAACTGTTTATGATAATTCTCACTTGGGACATGCAAGAAGTGCTATTGCTTTTGATTTACTACATAGAGTTTTAAAAGCAA
>JAGOHQ010000021.1 GCA_017996075.1 Aliarcobacter sp. | reverse complement strand
TCTATAAACTTCATTTGTTGAGTAACGGCTGGTTGAGAAATACCTAGTTTGGCAGATGCTTTCGAAAAAGACTTCTCTCTTACAACAGTTAAAAAAGTCTCTAGTTTAGCAAAATCATTGAGCATTAAATTCTCCAAAAATAAATTGGCAAAATGATAACATTTATTTATATATAGAATAATTAAGAGATATAATATTTTTATAAATTTTATGCTATAATCTAGCTTTATTGGAGAAAAAATGTCTGAAAATTTATTAATATCACTAAACGATTCACAAAAAAGTGCTGCTCAACATATAGATGGACCTTTGCTTATTTTAGCAGGTGCTGGAAGCGGAAAAACAAAAACAATTACAACTAGATTAGCATATTTAATTTCTATTGGAATAGATCCCAAAAGTATTTTAACACTTACTTTTACAAACAAAGCTGCAAATGAGATGCGAGATAGAGCTTTCTCTCTTTTAGATACAAATAGTTTAAATACACCTCCACTTTTATGTACATTTCACAAATTTGGACTTCTTTTTTTAAAGTTTTATATAAGTGAATTAAATAGAAAGAATAATTTTATAATAATTGATAGTGATGACAAAAGAAGAGTTCTAAAATCAATAAACAAAGAGATACCAACAGCACTTTTAGGAAGCGAAGTATCAAAATATAAAAACTCTATTATGACTCCAAGTGATGTAAAATCGCAAGCACAAGGGAAACTTTATAGTGAAATTGCAGATATTTACGAAAAATATGAAGAGCATTTATTAAAAAACAATCTTGTAGATTTTGATGATTTACTTCTTTTACCTTATAAAATTTTAAAAAACAATCAAAAATTAGCAGAATCTACAAGCCAAAAGTATCAATATATTATGGTAGATGAGTACCAAGATACAAATGAACTTCAATATAGACTTTTAAGGCTTCTTTGCTCAAACCATGATAATCTTTGTGTTGTTGGAGATGATGATCAAAGTATTTACGGTTGGAGAGGTGCTACAATTAAAAATATTTTGAATTTTAATGAACATTTCAAAAGAGCAACTATTGTTAAACTTGAAGAAAATTATAGATCAACTGATACTATTTTACACCATGCAAATGCTTTAATTGAGCATAATCGTGATAGGTTAGGAAAAAAACTTGTAGGTACAAAAGATAAAGGTAGTTCTATAAAAGTTTATGAATCACACGATGAAAATGAAGAAACAAGAAAAATAGTAGATGATATAAAAAAATTGTTACAAACAGATGAAAAAGCGAAAGATATTGCAATTTTATTTAGAGTAAATGCTCTTAGTCGTTCTTTAGAAGAGGGATTTAATAAAGCAGGGCTTAATTATAAACTTGTTGGTGGAATGAAATTTTATGAAAGAACAGAGATAAAAGATTTAATAGCATATTTTAGAATTTTAACAAACTTAAGTGATAATTTTTCTATAAAAAGAGTTATAAATAAGCCAAAAAGAGGAATAGGTGCAACTACTATTGATAAACTTGAAGAGAAAGCAAATGAGTTAAATAGTTCTATTTTTGATATGATCCAAAAGTTAAATGCTGATGAATTAAGTGCAATTGTTGGTAAAAAAAATGCAAGAACTATAAAAGTTTTTGAAGCATCTATTTTAGATTTGCGAGAACTTATGATTCAGTCAAGAATGAGGCTTTTAGATAGTTTTGAAGAGACTTTTGATTATAGAGCTTCTTATGATAATCTTCCAGATGGTTTTGAAAGACAAGCAAATATAGATGAATTTTATGGATATATAAGAGACTTCTTTTTACAAAATCCACACCTAGATTTAAAAGATTTTTTAAATGAAATTGCATTAGAAAATCAAAATGATGAATATAGCAACGATGCTATTTCCATGATGAGTATTCATGCTTCGAAAGGTTTAGAGTTTAAGCATCTTTTTATTATTGGGCTCGAAGAGGGTTTTTTCCCAATTATTGGAGATGGTACAGATTTAGAAGAAGAAAGACGATTAGGATATGTTGCATTTACAAGAGCTATGGATAATTTAACTTTATCTTTTGTACATTCAAGATTTTATAAAGGGAAAAGAGCTCAATTAAATAAAAGTAGATTTTTGGTTGAAAGTGGTTTAGTAAAAGGGAGTTTAGTTATTGAAAAAAGCTCTGGATTTAAAAAAGGTGATATGGTAAGTCATAAGATTTTTGGACAAGGAAGAGTTGAAAAAGCAGTAAATGCTGGAAAAGATTATAAACTTACTATAAACTTTGGTGGACAAAAAAGAGATATTTTGTCATCTTTTGTAGAGAAAAACTAGAGGTAAAATTTGCAAAAAAGAGTTTATGAAAAAGGTGAAATAAATAAGCTTTTTGTGGTAAATAAACCAATGTTTATTAGTTCAAATTTCTATTTAAATAGATTTAAAAGAGCTTATAAAAATAAAAAAGCTGGATTTAGTGGAACTCTTGATCCTTTTGCAAAAGGTTGTTTGATTGTTGCATTTGGACAATATGCAAAGCTTTTTAAATATTTAGAAAAAGCTCCAAAAGTTTATAAAGCTGTTATTTGGCTTGGAGTTAGTTCTGAGTCATTAGATATTGAGAGAATCCAAAATATAGGATTTCAAAAAAAACTTGATACTGATTTTATAAAAAAAGAGATTGAAAAATTAAAAGGTGAAATAGAGTATATTCCTCCAAAATTTTCAGCCAAAAGAGTAAATGGACAAAAAGCTTATGAAATTGCTAGAGAAGGATTAGAATTTGAGCTAAAAAGCTCAATTATGAATGTATTTGATATAAAATTTATTAGATACAATCATCCTTTTATTAGCTTTGAAGTAAAAGTTAGCGAAGGCTCATATATTCGCTCTTTAGCACAAATATTTTTAAAGAATATTGGCTCTATTGGAACTTTGAGTTATCTAAAAAGAGTTAGTGAAGGAAAATTTTATTTCGAAAATCACAAAGAGTTAAATCCACTTGATTTTATAGATTTACCAAAAAATAACTATACTGGAACAAAAGAGTGGTTAGAAGTTGGTAAACGAATTTCAAAAGATTATTTGAGCATAAAAATAGATGGAAAATATATTATAGAGCTTGATACATTTTTTTCTATTATAGAAATAATAGGTGATGAAGTTAAATATTTATTAAATAAAGTTCCAAAAATAGAGGCAAAAAATGACTAAAAAATCATATTCAAAGGTAAATATTTTTTTAAAAATTGTTGGATTAAGAGATAATTATCATCTAATAGCTTCAAGATTTGTAAGAGTAAAAAATCTTTTTGATACTATTAGTTTTATAAAAAAAGATGTTGATAATTTTTCGATTGAGGGAAATTTTTCATGTATTTTGGAAAAAAATACAGTTTATAAAGCTTATAAAGAACTTGAAAAATTTGATGAAGTAAAAGAGTTTTTTAAAAAAAATATTGTAAAAATAGATAAAAATATTCCAGAATTTGCGGGACTTGGTGGCGGAAGTTCAAATTGTGCAACTTTTTTAAACATGGTAAATCAAGCTTGTAATTTGAATTTAAGTAAAGAAGAATTAGCAAAAATTGGCTCAAATATTGGAGCAGATGTACCATTTTTTGTATATGAATTTGATAGTGCAAATGTTAGTGGAATTGGTGAAATTGTTGAAGAGTTCAAAGAAGAGTCACTTAATATCGAAGTTATTACACCAAAAATTGCTTGTGATACAGGAAAAATATATAAAAATTTTAGGGAAAAGTTTTATAAAGAGTTGAATAAAGATGAAGTTAAAGAGCTTTTTGTTACAAATTCAAAAGATATTTTAAAAAAATTTAGTATAAATGAAGCAAATGATTTGTATTTTTCAGCTTTGGATTTAAACCAAGATTTAAAAAAATTTGAAAAAGATAATTGGTTTTTTAGTGGAAGTGGAAGCTCATTTTTTAAAATTTTATAAGGAAATTATGTGGCAAAAAAAGAATTAAAAAAGAATTTAGTATTTAAAAATAAAAAAGCATTTCATGATTTCACAATTTTAGATAGCCTTGAAGCTGGAATTATGCTTGAAGGAAGTGAAGTAAAAGCTATACGTGAAGGAAGAGTAAACTTAAAAGATAGTTTTGTGAGAATAATTAAGGGAGAAGTTTTTCTTTTAAATGCACATATATCACATTTAAGCACAACTCATAGTACATATAGACCAGATGAAAGAAGATCTAGAAAACTGCTTTTACATTCAAAACAAATAGCAAAGATGTACTCAAAAGTAACAAAAGATGGGATAACACTTGTTTGTACAAAATTGTATTTTAATGAAAAAAACATGGTAAAAGTTGAAGTTGCAACTGCTGAAGGTAGAAAGCTGCATGACAAAAGAGAAGTTTTAAAAGAAAAAACTCTAAAAAGAGAGAGTGAACAAGCAGTAAAATCTTATAAATAAGATAATTTTTATCTTGATTTTTTTGTTAAAAATCTTTGTAAATCGAGCTAATTTGTTAATTAATTGTTAATTTTTTTGTTTAGTTTAAGTTTTTCTTCGATACTATTTTGGCTAATAAGTGACATTTTGTGACTTGTATATAAATTTTGTAGGAGGAAATTGATGCAAAACAGTGCACAAATTGAGTATGACTACTCTGTTGCTAAGTGTTTTACATTTACAACAATCTTGTTTGGTATCATTGGTATGACAATTGGTGTTGTACTTGCTTTTCAATTAGCTTTTCCAGAGCTAAATTACTTAGCAGGAGAGTACGGAACTTTCAGTAGATTAAGACCATTGCACACAAATGGTGTTGCTTTTGGATTTACACTAAGTGGAGTTTTTGCTGGTTGGTATTATATATCGCAAAGGGTTTTAAAAGTTTCATTAAAAGAGTCTCCTTTTTTAATGGTAGTTGCAAAACTTCATTTTTGGGTATATTTTATAACAATTCTATTGGCTGTAGTTACTCTATTTATGGGTATTACAACTTCAAAAGAGTATGCAGAACTTGAGTGGCCACTAGATATTCTAGTTGTTGTTTTCTGGGTTCTATGGGGTATTTCAATATTTGGTATTATTGGAATTAGAAGAGAAAGAACATTATATATTTCAATTTGGTATTTTATTGCTACATTTATAGCAGTTGCAATGCTTTATTTATTTAATAATATGGAAGTTCCAACTGCGCTTGTAAGTGGATATGGTTCTTGGATACACTCTGTTTCTATGTATGCTGGTACAAATGATGCTATTATTCAATGGTGGTATGGACACAATGCTGTTGCATTCGTATTTACTACACCTATTATTGCATTAATTTACTACTTCTTACCAAAAGAATCAGGTCAAAATATTTATTCATATAAACTATCAATCCTAGCATTCTGGGGATTATTATTTGTTTATTTATGGGCTGGTGGACACCACTTGATTTATAGTACTGTTCCAGATTGGATGCAAACTATGGGTTCTGTTATGTCTGTTGTTTTAATTTTACCATCATGGGGATCTGCGATTAATATGCTTTTAACTATGAAAGGTGAGTGGAATCAGTTACAATCTAATACTGTAATTAAATTTATGGTTTTAGCTTCAACATTCTATATGTTAACAACACTTGAAGGACCAATTCAGTCAATTAAATCTGTTAACGCTATTGCACACTTTACAGATTGGATTCCAGGGCACGTTCATGATGCGGTTTTAGGATGGGTTGTATTTATGATTATGGCTGCACTATTCCATATGGTTCCTAGAATGTTTAAAAGAGAAATATATTCAAAATCATTGATGGAGACACAATTCTGGTTACAAACAGTTGGAATTATTTTGTACTTTACATCTATGTGGATTGCAGGTATTACTCAAGGTATGATGTGGAGAGCTTATGATGAGTATGGTTCATTAGTTTACTCATTTATTGATACAGTTACAGTGTTACATCCATACTATACAATTAGAGCGGTTGGTGGTTTAATGTACTTAATCGGTTTCTTTATGTTCGCTTACAACATCTACAAAACAATTAGATGTGGTAGAGTACTTGATAAAGAACCAGTAAATGCAACTCCAGTAGCTGCTTAAGAAAGGGGAAAAAATGTTTCATTGGTTAGAACAAAGACCGTTTTTCTTTGCGGTAATGGTATTTATATTTGTTGCATTTGCGGGTGTAATTGAAGCAATTCCAGACTTTGCAAAGCAAGCAAGACCAACAGTTGGTACAAAACCATATTCAGTGTTGGAATTAACAGGAAGACATGTTTATATTAAAGATTCTTGTAACACATGTCACTCTCAATTAGTAAGACCATTTAAATCAGAGACTGATAGATATGGTATGTACTCTTTAAGTGGTGAATATGCTTATGATAGACCATTTTTATGGGGATCAAAAAGAACTGGTCCTGATTTAATGAGAGTTGGAAACTATAGAACTACAGATTGGCATGAAAACCATATGAGAGATCCAAAAGCAGTTGTTCCAGGAAGTATTATGCCTGCATATGAGCATCATTTTACAAAAATTGCTGATATAGAGACTGCATATGCAGAAGCTTATACTGTAAAAACAGTATTTAACACTCCATATGATCAAGAAGGTATGCCAAAGCTTGGAACTTGGGAAGAAGCTAAGGCAGCTGCTTTAGAAGAAGCAAAAGTTATTGCTGCTGATATGAAAGATGAGAAGGTTAAACAAGCTGTTGCAAATGGTGAAGTTCCTGAAATTGTTGCATTAATTGCATATTTAAATTCTTTAAAATAGAGGTTCATTATGGATTATGAAACATTGATGACATTTCAAGGTTATGCAAAATTCTTTTTGATATTAGTAGTATTTATACTGTTTTACTCTTATGCTTTTTCGATGTATAGAAGACAAAAAAGAGGTGAAAGAGATTTTGAAAAGTATTCAAAGCTTGTACATGATGATTCAAGTGTTTCTGTTCCTCTTGAAGAAAGAGATACTAAAAAAGTTATAGGTAATAAGGAGAAATAAGATGAAATCTATGGTTATAGGTGGAATAATTCTTATCATCGCATTAATGGCAGGAACTTACTTTGTTGCAGGTGATGCTTTTAATAGTGATGATTATATCAATACATTAACATTTTTGGGAGCAGCTGCTATTCTTACAATTAGTACGTTTGTTGTTCTAAAATATATTAATCAGATGAAAAATGATACAGCAAGTGGTGAGCTAGCTGATGAGAATTGGGATGGAATAGGTGAGTATAAAAACCCTGTTCCAACAGGTTGGGCTATAATATATGTTGGCACAATTATTTGGATGTTTTGGTATTTCACAATTGGTTATCCAATTAATGGATTTTCTCAAATTGGTCAATGGAATGAAGAAACAAATGAGTATAATGCTAAGTTTAAGGAAAAATGGACAAATCCTAATGAGCAAACTCTAAATGCAATGGGACAATCTATATTTTTAGTTCAGTGTGCTCCTTGTCATGGAGTTGATGCAGAAGGAATTGCAGGAAAAGCTCAAGATTTAACAAAAAGAATTAGTAAAGAGCAAGTTGAATATACAATTAGAAATGGTTCTAATCATTTAACTGAAGCATACCCTGGTGGAATGCCTCCAATGATGCTTAGTGAAGATGCTGATATTAAAGAAGTTTCTGCTTATGTAGCAAATGGATTTAAAGGTGAGCAACCAGCTGCTTATGCAACTTGTGTGGCTTGTCATGGTGATAATGGAGAAGGAATGCCAATGGTAGGTCCAAATATTAAATCTTATGATGATTCTCTTGTAACAGCAGTTTTAAAACAAGGTAAAAAAGGTCTTTTAGGTCATATGCCAAGCTTTAATGAAAGATTAAATGAGACTCAAGAGAAAGCTTTAGCTTCATATATTAGAAGTTTAGGAGATAAGTAATGGCAAACAATACACAAATGAATGAAAATGAAAGAGGAATTTTTAAATTACACGGTATAACTGGAATGTTAATAGCTGTTGTTTTACTTTTAACAATTCTTGCAGTATTAGTTTTTAATGGTGTTTTAGTTCAACAAAGAGAAGCTTCTAATGCTTATCAAATTAATCAAGACTTAAATGCTTTAAAAGCAAATAGTCCTGACAACCACAAACATTACCAATTAATTGGTAATGGTAAATAAGGAGTGAAGTATGGACAGATTAATTACTATTTTACTTTTGGTTTCGGCTCTTATGACGATTTATTATGCATTTTTCGACCAAGCAAAAGTGTTTGTTGGTTAAATGATAAATTTTAAATTCTTAAAAGTAGGAGTGATTTTTTCACTTCTACTTTTTTTATATACAAATAGTTTTGCACAAAATTTTATATTAAAAGATGATTTAATAGATATTAGGGCAAAAGATAAGATCGTTGAGATTGGTAGTGAAGTTAAGACTAAAACAGGTGTAAATATTTATGTTTATTCAACTTCTAGTTTTAATTTAGATAAAGATATATCTACAAAAGATAAAATAGATTATATAAAAAATTATGAACTAAATATTTTAAAAAATCTTGAAACCCCTTATGTGATAATAACAATTTCACTTGAAGATACTCATGTGAATTTATACTACAGTGACACTTTAGAAAAAATAATAGATAAAAATGAAATTCTTGATGATTATGTTGTGCCTTTGTTGGCATCAAAAGATAAAAATACTGTTGCTTCTAAAGTAAGTGCGTCTGTATTAAATGGATATGCTGCAGTAGCTGATAAATTAGCAGATTCTAAAAATGTTGAACTTGAGAGCAATATTGGAAATCAAGGAAGAGTTGCTAGTACGATCTGGAGAGTATTTATATATTTTGTATTATTATCTGCTCTTTTAGCATATATTTATGCAATTTTAAGAAAGAGAAAATAGTATGAAAAAAAGAAATTATTGGCCATTATATTTTATAGCAATTTTTGCTTTTACTGTTTATATGATTATTTGGACAATTTATAAAGCTATGCAAGCCCCGGTTGTTGAAGATAGAAGTTTTATGCAAAAATACCAATATGTAGATGAAAATTATAACAATATAATGACATCAAATATAAACTTTTTGGAAAAATATAGTTTAGAATTAGAGTTAAATGGAAAGATTTTTCCACTTACAACAGAAGATATAAGATATGGTCAAAGAGTTATTGAAAAGTATTCAAACCATAAAGATGTTTTAAAAGTTGGAGAAAATAGCTTAAAAATTTTAGTTTTAAATAAAACAACAAAAGAGATAGTTCCTATAAATATTGATTTGCTTATAACAAAAACTATGTCAGATGATAGTAATTTGAATCTAAAAGATGAAAACTTTACAAAAGATAAAAACATTTATACTACTAATTTTAGTTTAAATGAAGAGACAAACTGGATTATAACAGGAAGTTTTAAAGTAGAAGATGAGACAGGATTTATCTTTATAAAAACAAATGCTAAGTAAAAAAAAACTTATAATTTTTCCTACGCAAAGAGCAATTAGAAACTATTTAGAGAAGAAAAAATCTCTAAATACTCTTTTGCCAACTTGCCTTACAATTGATGATTTTTTAAAAAAATCTATATACTTTGAAAATAAAATTTATTGTGACGAAGAGCAAAGAGTACTTCTTTTAAGTGAAGCAATAAAAGATATTGACATTAAGAAACTAGGAATTAGTTCTAGTTTTACAAAATTTTTAACTCAAAGTGAATATATATATAGATTTTTTTTAGAAATATCTAGTGAAGGTATTGATA
This sequence comes from Aliarcobacter sp., assembly GCA_017996075.1. Classification (GTDB taxonomy): domain Bacteria; phylum Campylobacterota; class Campylobacteria; order Campylobacterales; family Arcobacteraceae; genus Aliarcobacter. Next base: position 637 of record JAGOHQ010000021.1, on the reverse strand, counting down.
TAAATGAGATTAAAACAAAAGATACTTATGAATTTTATAGTGAGCATTTAGCAATATTAAGTGAAGTTTTAAAAAACTATAAAGAACTTTTGGATAAAAATTTATTTGTTGATAGATTAAATTTGAGAGATAATTATAGGATAAATTTAGAATATCTAGAACTTTTTGAAGATATTACAATATATTTTGAAGGATATTTTACAAAACAAGAGTTTGAAATGATTCTAGAAATATCTAAAATTAAAGATTTAAAAATAAACTTTTTCTCAAATATTTATAATCAGAAATCTCTTCAAGTATTTAAAAATATAGATTTTGAAATAAAATTAGATCATATTTATACGATTAATCTTTCTAAGAATGAGATTATTAGTGAAATATTATTAGAAGAAACTAATAAAAATATTGAAATCAAAGGTTTTTCATCAAGACTAAATCAACTTTCATATATCAAATCATCAATAGTGAATTGTGTTAATTTAGGTATAAATCCGAATAAAATTGCAGTTATATTGCCCGATGAGAATTTTGCTGCTACTTTAGAGCTTTTTGATAGAGAAAACTACTTTAACTTTGCTATGGGTAAAACTATTTTAAATAAAAATATATATCAAAAATCAAATGCAATATATAATTA
>JAGOHQ010000192.1 GCA_017996075.1 Aliarcobacter sp. | reverse complement strand
CACTTACTCCTAAAAGTTGCATTTGTGCACCAGCATCATTTATATAATACTCAGTTGTAATATCATATCCAAGATACTTTCCTACTTTATATAAAGTATCACCAAAAACAGCACCTCTTGCATGTCCAATATGAAGAGGACCTGTTGGATTTGCGCTTACATACTCTAAAAGTATTTTTTCAGTTTTTGCTTCACCTTTTGCAAAATCATCTTTTTTTGCTAAGGCTTCATTTGTAAGTTTTTCTATAAAACTTTTTGATAAAGTAAAGTTTATAAAACCTTTTACAGCTTCAATTTTCTCAAATAATTCACTATTTTCAAGTTTTAAAACTAATTCATCTGCTAAAATCATAGGAGATTTTTTTAGCTCTTTTGCCAAAGAAAAGGCAACAGGAGTTGCAAAATGACCAAGTGAACTATCTTTTGGTTTCTCTAAAACAATACTTTTTTCTAATTTTTTCTCTATAAATTCTTTAACTATATTTTGCAAGTTCTTCTCTTATTATTTATTATAAAATCCATATATTATGAATTTTTTATCTCTTCTTTTTGTGTTGGTATTTCAGCTTTTTTATCTGTTTCCGTTGGTTTATTTGCTACTTCTTCATTATCATCTTCTTTGATAGCTTTTTTGAAGTTTCTAATACCACTTCCTAAACCTTTTGCAAGTTCTGGGATTTTTTTCCCACCAAATAAAATCAATATAATTATAACTATAATTACTAGTTCCATTCCGCTTGGCATACTCATAAAAATCCTTTTTTAAATTAAGCTTGTTTTGGTTCAGTTGAAGAAGTTGATTTTGTATCAGTTTTCTTCTCGTTCTCATCTATTTTTGAAGCAGTTGCTACTTCTTCATTATCATCTTCTTTTACAGCTTTTTTGAAGTTTTTAATACCACTTCCTAAACCTTTTGCAAGTTCTGGGATTTTTTTCCCACCAAATAAAATTAACACGATTAAAACAATTACTAATAATTGCATACCACTTGGCATATGCATAGCTATTCCTTTTTTTGATATAAAAAATATTATAACCAAAAAAGCTTAAAGATTTTTAACTATAATCACTTTATAAAAAAGATAGCTAATTTAAATCCAATTAATACAAAAAATATTGATCCAATAAGATTTGATAAAATATTTAATATAGCATAATTTAATGAGCTATTAAAAAGTAGATAACTATCTAATGCAAATGTAGAAAATGTTGTAAGACCACCTAAAAATCCAGCTATTAAAAATGCTTTTATTATAGTTGAAACATCATGTGTTGAAAAATAGGCATATAAAATACCTATTAGAAAAGAGCCAAAAATATTAACTAAAAGTATCCCAAAAGGAAAATTTCCTAACTCCATTTTATGGACATAATCTACAGCATAAAATCTTAAAATAGAACCAAATGCCCCACCAAATCCAACAGCAATAGCTATTTGAAAATTAAGAGACATAGTTTTTGTACTCTTTTTCAAAAACTTCTTTCATATTTTTTTCACAATCTTCGTACCAAGATGTATCTTTACTTGCAACAACAGGTTTTAAATATATAACTTTAACAACTCCAGGAGATGCTTCCATTTTTTGAGAGTTAACTATATTTCTAGTATTAAACATAACTACTGGTTGAACTTTTAAGTTAAATTTATTTCCAACCATTTTTGCACCAGCTTTAAACTCACCAATGTAAGTTCCATCACTTCTTGTTCCTTCTGGAAACATTGCAATTGGACGACCTTTTGATAATCTATCTTTTACTTCACTTAAAAGATGAATAAGCCCAGCCTTATTCTCTCTATCAATACTTATCATTCTAGGTGCTTTTATAATGTGTCCAAAAAAGAATAGGTCAGTTATCTCTTTTTTTGCAACCCAAGCTATATTTCTATTATGTAGATGTTCCATTACAATAATATCAAGCATTGATTGATGATTTATTAATATTAAATCACAGCTTTCATCTAAATTTCCTTCAATTTCAAGCTTAATTCCAAGAAAAAACATCTGGATTCTCATCCATATTTTTATAACTTTATGTGCATGATTTCTAAACAGATACATAAAAAATACAACAATTGCAACACTTATCGAAAATTGGATAAAAACTATTAATCCTCTAATTTTTCTCAAAACTCTCCTCCTTTACCCAACCAACAAAATCACTATCTACTCCTAAAACTTTTACAAAGTTTTCTCTTTTTTCTAAAGCTTCAACTCTTTCATCTTTTTTTGTTTTAAAGAATACTGTTGAGTTTTTTGTTGGTAGAATATATATATAAGAGTCTGTTTTTATTACACCTTTTTGATTTGGCAAATTGTATATAATAGCAACAATTAAAGATATAAAAGTAAAAAATAGAACAATTTTCCATCTTTTCCAAATATAAATCAAAAGGAATATCACAAAAACAATAATAGCAGCTATTTTTTTATACTTTTCAAAAGTAGAATCATTTGGATTTAAATCTGTTTGTGTACTTACTAACTCATTTTGCAAGATAAGTGGTACTTTTACCTCTTTAAAACTATTTGTTGTAGTATTAAAATATGTAAAAATTAGATTTTTTTGAAATATTGGAGTAACAAAATAGTAAACTAAATTTTCAATATTTTCCCACTCTTTTATACTTGAAACACCTTGTTCTTCTATATTTTTCAAAGAAAAATCACTCAAATTTGAGTTTACTGCATCTAAATCAATTATAGTAAGTGCATTATCATTGTTGTATTGTTTTGTTTTATACGCTTTTAATATAATATTTTCAGCTACTATATTTGAATATCTATCATCTGCTTTACCAATATTTGATATTTTTAATTGTAAAGGTTCTAG
>JAGOHQ010000190.1 GCA_017996075.1 Aliarcobacter sp. | reverse complement strand
TGATAAAGGAATATTTACTCTTCCTCCAAGTAGTGTTGCAAATGTTGTTTTAGAAATAATAAAAAGTAAAAAACCAAAACCTAGATATTATGTGACAAAGGCTACATATATTTTAGGTTTTGCAAAAAGAGTTTTAAGTCAAAAATGGCTTGATAAATTACTTCAAAAAGTATAAGAAAAATCATTTTAGTTTAAATTTGTTATAATCTTTTTTATGAGAATAGATAAATTTTTAAACGCTGTAAATATAACAAAAAGAAGAGCAGTTGCTGAAGATATGTTGGAACACAAAGTTGTGTTTTTAAATGATGTTTCAGTAAAAAAAGCAAAAGAGGTAAAAGTTGGAGATATTATTGAGATAAAATATCTTGAAAATAGTGAGAAATTTAAAATTCTTCAAATTCCAACGACAAAATCAACTCCAAAATCAAAAATTGATGAGTATGTACAAAGGTTAAATTAGATGTTTTTAGAGACAAAAGCAAAGTTTGATGAAATTTTTCAAGATAGGTTATCTCACGATGAGATGAGAGAATATTTCTTAGCTCTATATGAAAGAGGTGAAACTGCAAGCGAATTAGCAGGAGCTGCTAGTTCTATGAGAGATTTTGTTATACCTCTTCCTATAAGTGAAAGTTTAAGAGAAAAAGCTATTGATATAGTTGGAACAGGTGGAGATAAAAGCTATAGTTTTAATATATCAAGTACAGTTTCAATTTTACTTGCAAGTGCTGGTTGTTTTGTTGCAAAGCATGGAAATAGAAGTGTTACAAGTAAAAGTGGAAGTGCTGATATGCTAGAAGCTCTTGGAATAAATCTAAATTTAAGTCTAGAAGATACAGCAAAGATGCTTGAAGTTACTGGTTTTGGATTTATGTTTGCTGCAAATCATCATCCTGCAATGAAATATATCACACCTGTAAGAAAAACTATAGACCATAGAACTATTATGAATATTCTTGGACCACTTTGTAATCCAGCTGGTGTTTCTAAGCAAGTTATTGGAGTATTTAGCAAGGATTTTATAAATAAAATTGCAACTGCTTTGGATATGCTTGATTGTAAAAGAGCTATGGTATTATCATCTGCTGATGGTATGGATGAAGTTTCAATCTCTAGTATTACTTATGCAACACTTTTAGAAAATGGAAAACAGAGTGATTTGGAGATAAATCCAGAAAATTATGGTTTAAAATTAGCTTCAAAAAGTGATATTGTAGGTGCTGGTCCAGAAATTAATGCACAAATTACAAGAGATATTTTATATGGAAAAGAAAAGGGTGCAAAGCTAGATATTGTTTTGATAAATTCAGCTGTTGCATTACTTGTAGATGGGAAAGCAAGAGATATAAAAGAGGGTGTTGAAATAGCAAGAGATGCTATAAATGGAGGAAAAGCAAAAAGAAAACTAGAAGAAATTATCAAATTTTCTCAAAAGTATTCTTGCTAATGAAAAGAGAGTTTTTGCTTGATTTAAGCAATATTTCAATTTTTGTTGATGAGCTTAAAAAGATATTAAAAAATAGAGATTGTATTGTAATTTTAAGGGGAGATCTAGCAAGTGGTAAAACAACACTTGTTAAACATTTTGTAGAGTCTTTAGGAATTGAGGATGTTGTAAATTCTCCAACTTTTTCTTTGCAAGTTTTATATGGTGAAGATATTTTTCACTATGATTTATATAATAAAACCTTAGAAGAGTTTATCTCTTTGGGTATGTTAGAAGAGTTTGAAAAAAGTGGTTTGCATTTTGTTGAGTGGGGTGATAGTAAGCTAGAAAATATCTTAAATGACTATGGTTTTGATGTGGTTGTTGTAAATATTTTAAAAAATGATGATAAAAGGTTGTATAAAATAGATGAATAATTTAAGAATTGTTGATATCAAAAAGAGTATTAAAAAAACTGAAATATTACATGGAATTTCACTTGAAATAAATTCAGGAGAGATAGTTGGTCTTTTAGGACCAAATGGAGCTGGAAAAACTACAACTTTTTATACAGTTTGTGGACTTGTAAAACCAAGTAGTGGTAAAGTTTTTTTTGATGATGAAGATATTACGGCAATTCCACTTCATAAAAGAGCTTTAAAAGGAATAGGGTACTTGCCTCAGGAATCATCTATTTTTAAGGATTTAAGTGTAGAAGAGAACCTTCTTTTAGCAGCTGAAATTGTAATAAAAGATAAAGAAGAACAAAATAGACGAGTTGAGGAGCTGTTAGAACTTTTGGATATTGAACCTATTCGTCAAAGAAAAGGAATCTCTCTTTCTGGTGGTGAAAGAAGAAGAACTGAAATTGCAAGAGCTTTGGTTTCAAAACCAAAATTCTTATTGCTAGATGAGCCTTTTGCAGGAGTTGATCCAATTGCTGTAAAAGATATTCAAGATTTGATAAATGATCTTTCAAAGATAGGAATAGGGGTTTTAATAACTGACCATAATGTAAGAGAGACTTTACAAATTTGTCATAGAGCATATGTTATGAAAAGTGGAAGTTTACTTGCTAGTGGAACATCGCAAGAGATTAAAAATGATATAAATGTTAAAGAGCATTATTTAGGGGAAGATTTTAATTTTTAATAAAATCTTCTTTTTTTAGTTACTTACTAAATATTTTTAAAGCTCTTTCTAAATCCTCTTTTGTATCTATTCCAAAAGATTTTGAACTAACTTTTACCATAGCAATTTTAAACCCATTGTCAATTGCTCTTAACTGTTCTAGTTTTTCTATATTTTCAAGTTTTGAAGAGTTTAAACTACAAAATTTATTTAGAGATTTTTTTGTAAATCCATAGATTCCTAAATGTCCAAAATAAGTAGAATTTTCATCACCATCTCTATGATATG
>JAGOHQ010000191.1 GCA_017996075.1 Aliarcobacter sp. | reverse complement strand
TTATCAAAAGATTATGAATATTTTTTTGAACAAATTATAAATTTTTAAGGAGATAAAATGAGTGAATTAAAACAAGATGAAATTTTAAATGAAGAGATAGAAAAAACGCAAAGTTGTTGTGAAAGTTCAAAAGAGTCTTGTGAAGCAAACGAGGAGCAAAAAGATGAGAGTTTAGAAGATATTATTTCTAAACTTGAAGAGGATTTAAAACAAAGTGAAGAGAAATTTTTAAGAGTTCATGCTGATTTTGAAAATATTAAAAAAAGATTAGAGCGAGAAAAGTATCAAGCAATAGATTATGCAAGTGAGAAGTTCGCAAAAGATTTATTAACTCCTCTTGATACTTTAGAGATGGCTTTAGCTTCAGCAAATGTAGATTTAAGTGCTGAAGAGTTACTTCCAAAACTAAAAGAGGGAATTGAGTTAACAATTAAAAGCTTTATTACAACATTTGAAAAGCACAATATCACAAAAGTTGATACAACTGGTGAGTTTGATCCAAATATGCATAATGCTGTAATGCAAGTAGATAGCCAAAATCATGAAAGTGGTCAAATTGTAAGTGAGTTACAAAAAGGTTATATGTTAAAAGATAGGTTGCTTAGACCTTCGATGGTTAGCATAGCAAATTAGAAATAATATATTTTGACTATTTCGTCGTTTAGCTGGCAAAATTTAAAAAGTCACTTACTAATAGTAAGCTCTTCTTTAAATTTTTGGCTTGCCTTGAACTAGTCTAAAATCTAATATTTCTAAGTTTTTTTGACCGAAATGTCAATAAACTATGAATAGAATTTAGAATTTAAAAAACTTAATAAAAGGAAGAAAAAATGAGTAAAGTTATTGGTATAGATTTAGGAACAACAAACTCTTGTGTTGCAGTTTACGAAAATGGTGAAGCAAAAATTATTCCAAATAAAGAGGGAAAAAATACAACTCCTTCTATTGTTGCTTTTACAGATAAAGGTGAAGTACTTGTAGGTGATCCTGCAAAAAGACAAGCTATTACAAATCCAGAAAAAACTATATATTCTATAAAAAGAATTATGGGTTTAATGATGAATGAACCAAATGCAAAAGAGGCTCAAAGTAAAGTTGGATATAAAATAGTTGATAGAAATGGGGCAGCTGCTGTTGAAATTGGTGGGAAAGTTTATACTCCTCAAGAAATTTCAGCAAAAATTTTAGGAAAACTAAAAGCAGATGCTGAAGAGTATTTAGGAAGTAGTGTTACAGATGCTGTTATTACAGTTCCTGCATACTTCAATGATGCACAAAGAAAAGCAACTCAAGAAGCTGGAACAATTGCAGGTCTTAACGTATTAAGAATTATAAATGAGCCAACAGCTGCTTCACTTGCATATGGACTTGATAAAAAAGGTGAAGAGAAAGTTCTAGTTTACGATTTAGGTGGAGGAACATTTGACGTTACAGTTCTTGAAATTGGAGATGGAACTTTTGAAGTTTTAAGTACAGATGGAAATGCTTTCTTAGGTGGAGATGATTTTGATAATAAAATTATTGATTGGTTAGCAGATGAGTTTAAAGCTGAAAATGGTTTTGATGTTAAAAATGACAAAATGGCACTTCAAAGATTAAAAGATGCTGCTGAAAATGCTAAAAAAGAGTTATCATCAGCTGAATCAACAGAGATTAATCTACCATTTATTTCAATGGGAAATGCAGGACCAATTCACTTAGTAAAATCTTTAACAAGAGCTAAATTTGAATCTATGACTGAGAAGTTAATAGATGAAACTTTAGAGCATATAAAAGTTGCTTTAAAAGATGCAAACTTAAGTAAAGGTGATATTGATGAGATTATTATGGTTGGTGGATCTACAAGATTACCAAAAGCAAACCAAGTTGTAAGAGAGTTCTTTGGAAAAGATTTAAATAAAGGTGTAAACCCTGATGAGGTTGTAGCTGCTGGAGCTGCTGTTCAAGCTGGAGTTTTAAGAGGAGATGTTAAAGATGTATTACTACTTGATGTTACACCACTATCTTTAGGAATTGAGACTCTTGGTGGAGTTATGACAAAACTTATTGAAAAAGGAACAACAATTCCAGTTAAAAAATCTCAAGTATTTAGTACAGCAGATGATAATCAACCAGCTGTTTCTATTCATGTTTCTCAAGGTGAGAGAGAGTTTGCAAGAGATAACAAATCTTTAGGTATGTTTGAACTTTCAGATATTCCAGCAGCTCCAAGAGGTGTTCCTCAAATTGAAGTAACATTTGATATAGATGCAAATGGTGTTTTAAATGTATCTGCAAAAGATAAAGGAACTGGAAAAGAGAATAAAATTACTATTTCTGGAAGTTCTGGATTAAGTGATGATGAGATTGCAAAAATGGTTGCTGAGGCTGAAGCAAATAAAGATGTAGATGCTAAGAAAAAAGCATTAATTGAGACAAGAAATCAAGCAGATGCAATGCTTCACTCTACAAGAAAAACTTTAGAGGAGAATGAAAGTTCTATTAGCGAAGAAGATAAAAAAGCAATTGTTGATGCAGCAGCAGAGCTTGAAGAGGTTCTAAAAGATGATAATTCTACAAAAGAGCAAATTGAAGAGAAGTTAAAAGTTTTAACTGAAAAATCTCACAAATTAGCAGAAGCTATGTATAAAAAAGATGGTGAGGCTGCTTCTGGAGCAGATGCAAATCAAAAAGCAAAAAAAGATGACGATGTTATCGATGCTGAGGTAGAGTAAAACTCTGCCTTATGCAAACACTTATTTATATTTTTATTCTTTTTATAGTAGTATTACTCCTAATATATATCTTTTTTAAATCAAAACAAAATCATCTTTTTTCACTATTAAGTGGTAGTTGTCCTAGTTGTTTA
>JAGOHQ010000189.1 GCA_017996075.1 Aliarcobacter sp. | reverse complement strand
GCCATTCCACCAGCACCACCATTATTATATCCAGCAACACCAGCACCAACAGCTCCAGCAGCTACTGCACCTCCTGCAGCATTGTTTTCTTGTTTTTTATCACAATATAATACATTAACCATTAATATATAAGTAGCTTTTTCTGGATCATCTATAACTGTGTAACCTTTAGATTGTAATTCAGAAATAATTGTATTTTCTAAATTAATTTTTTGACCACTTGTATTTTTACTTGATAAAAATACTGTTCTTAACTCTTTTTTAACTGGATTTATAAATACACTCTGTGTCATTTTTGAAGATGTTTGCAACTCTGTTGTAGCACAACCACTAAATAAAATTGTTGCAGTAACAATTCCTAACCCTAAACTTTTTATTTTGTTCATAAAATATAGTCTCCTCTATAAAATTTGGGTTTGATTCTACAATATATAATTTAATATTCGCTTAATTTACTCAACTTTCGCACATAAAACCTAACTATTTTTTAGTATAAACTATGAGCATATGAATGATTTGTTCTAAATATTTAGTTATCTTTACAATTTCTTGGGATTCTATTATTTGTTCTAGGATTTTTAGAAATAATTCAATAGATATTGCTAGAGTTTCAAGTTGGCATTCTAAATCTCTAAAAAGATTACCTAAAGTTTGTGGTTCATTTTGAACTCTATAATATAACTTGTAAGATTATAGGCAAGAAATTATAGAGTTATTCTAGCAATAATTGCTTCATATATATTCTATTTTGTTCTTTTCCAAATTAAAAATACTCTCTTAAATCTTTATATCCTTGTTCAATATTCCATCTTTTTTTAAACTATTTTCATCACAATTTACAATTTGATTTTTATTATAATTTATAGAAAAATCCAACATCATATCAGCATAACAATCACTATAATTTAGTGATACAATATTTAAACCTTTTACAGTTCTATGTTCTTTATTGCTCCAAAGGTTTTTACAACTACCTTCTATAAATTTACCTATTTTAATTTCAACAGTATCATCTATAATCAATACCTTTGTATCAGTTGTATTTTGAAGTTTATGTAATTTACAAATTAATTTTACAGATGTCAGTAATAGTAATTCTCTCCAATTGTACTTACTACTTTTTAGCAATTTGTAGTAAACATCTTTTTTATAACTATCATTACTATATTTCATAAAACTAGAAATTTTTCTATTTATTACAAACATATACAGAAAATGTAAAATAACTAGATATGGAGATTTACCAATATCTCTGTTTATAAAATTACTCTGTTTTAAAATAGAACTAAAATTTATATCTCTTAAAATAGATAATATTGGATTTTTTAATACATTGTTCATAGCAGTTTGGATAAAATTGTCAAGTCCCATAAAAAAGCCCTTTATATAGTTGATTGTCGTGATGAAATTATATCAAAAAGTACCTATTTATGGGCTTTATTGTAGCTTTTACATATAAGAAATTAATGATTTTTTATGTGCGAAAATTGAGTTAAATATTTAAAAAGGAGTAACATTTGAAAACAGATAAAGAACTTGATTTTTTAGAAGAGCATATTCCAGAATTAGCAAACAGTGCCATAAAAAAAGCATATTTGGATACTTTAAGTGCTGGACTTAGTGTTACTAAAGTGATAGAAAATAAAATTTATGAAATTTTTCCAGATGGAAGCAAAAAATTTATTAAAGAGATTGAAGCTTCAATAAAAATAGATAAAAAAGCTTTTACCATATGAATCAAAAAACACCTCGATTAAGAATATTTGCTGGTCCAAATGGTAGTGGCAAAAGCACTATAAAAGAGGTAATTAGTGAAGAATTATTAGGAATTTATATAAATCCTGATGAAATAGAAAAACATATAAATAATTATGGATTTATAGATTTTAATAGTTTTGGATTTTCTACAAATAAAGAAGAAATTTGGGAGTTCTTGAAAAAATCAACTCTTTTAAAAACTGTTGGACTAGAAAAGGAGATTTTAAAATTAAAATATAGTGGTGACAAACTTATTTTTGATGATATAAAAATAAACTCATATTTTGCTTCTGTATGTGCAGATTTTATAAGAAAAAAACTTTTAGAAATTAGAAAATCTTTTACTTTTGAAACTGTTATGAGCTCATACGATAAAATTGAATTATTAAAACTAGCAAAAGAGTTAGGATACAAAACTTATTTATATTATATTGCTACAAGTGATCCTTATATAAATATATCAAGAGTAAAAAACCGAGTTATTTTAAAAGGACATGATGTTCCTGAGGATAAAATAACAAATAGATATTATAGATCTTTAGGTTTTCTAAAGGAAGCAGTAAAACTCACAAATAGAGCTTATATTTTTGATAACTCTTCTATTGAAACTTCTTGGATTTGTGAGATTACAGATGGAAAACTTGTTGATATGAAAGTTAATACTATTCCAAAATGGGTAAATGAATATTTACTATAAATTGGAAGTATCTTGAACTTAATCATATCTTTAATCTATGCTCCCATAGTACTTTTTTCTTTAAAATATTTTGATATAAAAATAGCTTTTAAAGAAATTCAGACTAATTTAAAAAAACTATAAAGCTATAACTCTAATTTAGTTTTAACCTTGCATTCCAGAAGTAGAGTTTTGCTTTGTTTTACAAAAACTTTTTTTTGCAACAACTATCTCTTTTTGTCTCTCTTTTCTTAATGTATCTTTTTCAACAAATATCTTCTTTTTTGTAAAAGGGTCCAACTCTGTATAGTACATAACAGCTGAGTAAGTTCCAGGTGTTGGAGTAAAAACTTGTGCTTGTTCTGGATTTATCTTTAACTCATGAGTTGTAAACTGTTTAAGCTCATGCATATGG
>JAGOHQ010000188.1 GCA_017996075.1 Aliarcobacter sp. | reverse complement strand
GGTCTAAATGAAGCCAGTTCGATCATGATTGATAAGTATGGGACACATGCCAGAATTTAAGTTTTAAAAATTCTATATTTATATAGAATTTCTAAAATTAACATAATACACCTTATACGAAATTCAATTGTTTTATCTTTTAAAATCAGTATGATATATCATAAAAAAAAGCCCGTTCACCCTCGAATGGGCTTTTTTTATGATTTATCATGTTCCACGCTTAATTCTTGACCAATGTTCCACGGTTTTAATAAGCCCTGGTGAACAATTAGATCAGCCATACGGCTTAAAGAAGCTGCTCTAGAAGCCTCTTTTTTCGGGTTCTAGTTCAACTTGTTCAGAAATAGCAATCCGTTTAGGTTCACTATAAGAATATTCCCAATGAAAGACTAAATTAGCTAAAGATTTTAGATCTTTTACATTTCCAAAAAGTGTAATCTGTGTGATTTTTTCTTCAAAAAGCTTTCTAATATCTATTTCATTATTGATATTGTAAAAAGGCTTTAGATCTCCCCCAAACTGATTGATAAAAACCCCCCATTTAAAAGCTTTTTTAAAATCTTTCCATCCGGCTTTATCTTCGACTAAAAGGCTCAGAATCATATAGAACTCTAAAAACTCTATCATCTTGTCTGCTGCTGCGTAACGAATGTATTTAAAAGCTTTTCTCATATTCTCTAGTGCTTGAACATATTGTTTTTGTTTGTAATAAATGACAGCATCAATCCAATTCTTTAACCAAGGGTAAATTTCATCATTTTTAATACTCTTATACTCATTTAACCATACGTCATAATCTGATCTATCACCTTTTATGAGATCATAGGCATGAAAAATATTTCCAATATTTACTTTAAAAGAGGCCATGATTTCTTCAGTTTTTTTTGTTAACCCTAAGTACCGATGTATATGTATAGTTGCTGCATGATACGGTTGATCTTTAGGTATCCAAAGCTCTAGCATTTGTTTAATAGTAAATTTTTTCTGCATTTCTAAAAAATTTTTATTAAATATTTCAATGTTATAAATAAAAAGACCCTCAAAGAGAAATTCTTTTTCTTCTATGCTCATTGAATTAATATCTTTAAAAGGTATTTCTCCTAATAAAATGAAAAAATCTCTTTTCACTGCAGAATAAGCTTGTATGAATAAATCTACGTATCTTGACGTATATGAAGGACCATATGTTGATGACATTGCATTTTTGCAATAAGTTAGAAACCTAGCGATCAAAAGAAAAAAAGTATATGTATCTATAAGCTTAGTATTGAGTTTTTGATTTTTAAAAGCTCTATGAAATGTACTAAGGATTTGAGATGTACTTGGCAATTGAACTTTTCCAGCTAGCCAATTTTTTACATTAATCAAATCCTTATCATTCTGGTCTAAATCATTATCTAGTTGATGAAATGCTTGATATGTCATTTCTTCAGAACTATAAATCCAGTTCATAGCATGAATGAAAGGAGTTTTTTCTGAATCTTTGAGCCAAGTGAATAGATTTGGTGCTTCAGGATAAGATTTATCTAAAATATATTTGTAGTAGATTTCTGCAGGAAAGCATGCCTGAGCAATATTAATCATAAACCGTTCAATAAGATTTTCTATATTCTGCTTTTTATCTAAACAAGCATGTTCAGTTAATATCAATTTCAAATAACCATTAAATATTTCTATTATTGGATTTATGAGAATATCTTTAAATTTTTTTTGCAAAACCAGGGCAGAGATAGAAGAAAAAAGTTCTTCACTATATTGATTAAAGTTTTCTAAAAAATTGCACCCTTCTTCTTCTGCAACACGTGTTAATGCTTTATGTACACTTTTAGAACTTATCGTAATATCTAAAATATCTTCTCCTTTTGCAGGGATGATACCTGTAGCATTATAAAAAAACTTTAATAGATCGCCTTGTGAAGGAAAGCCAACAGATTCCATAATTTATTCAACTTACTTAAAGATAGGTATTGGCTAGGTATCTAAAAATACCTAGCCATTTTTTACTTTTTAACTTGAGGATTTAATTGAGTACCTCGATTACCTTGATTTTGATCATATGTTTTATTGGTACCATTTGTTCCTTTGTTTGCATTACTAATATCTGCATTATGATTGCTAGTTGATTTTTTGCTCATGAGATTTACCAATTGAGTGATAGTGAAATTTGATGATAGATGAACATTTGAAAATACTTAAAAAAAAAGTGGAGACAAATTTTTAGGATTATATTTATGAATATTATGTTACTTTAGATTATACCCTAAAGTTACAATCTGAAAGTTCATGAAATTATGTATCATTTAAATGATTTTTAATCATAAGTAACATGTAACTTTAGTGTTAAAGATTTATAATTTACGAAATTGTTCATTTTTATCCAATTGGGGCGTGAAAAAGTGAAAGGCCAAAAAGTAGGGTATGTCCGGGTAAGTTCTGTCGAGCAAAACACTGGACGTCAACTTGAAGGAATTGAGGTCGATCGGATTTTTGTTGACCGTGCTTCAGGTAAAAATACTGACCGACCTAAATTTCAGGAAATGTTGAACTATGTCCGGGAAGGGGACAGGGTGATTGTACATTCAATGGATCGTTTTGCGCGAAGCCTAAAAGATTTGGTCACTGAAGTAGATAAACTGGTCAAACGAGGGATCGCCATCCAGTTTGTAAAAGAAAATATTACTTTTACAGCCGAATCCACCCCGATGGATAATTTGATGCTTCAAATGATGGGTGCTTTTGCACAGTTCGAACGTGAGATCATTTTAGAGCGGCAAAAGGAAGGAATAAAACTCGCCTCTGCTCAGGGGAAGTACAAAGGTCGGGTGCATAAACTAAAGCCTGACCAAGCTGA
>JAGOHQ010000187.1 GCA_017996075.1 Aliarcobacter sp. | reverse complement strand
AAAACAATACTTTTTACAACTGATACAAAATTTGATGGTATTTCAAAAAGAAAAATAAGTGTAAATGAGATAGTTCAAATAGCAGGTCGTGCTGGAAGATTTGGACTTTTTGAAGCTGGATATTTGGGTGCTACACGAAGAGATGTTTTGGAGTATATCAAAGAGGAATTCGAAGCACCAATAAAAACTATAAAACCGCCATTTAAAGTAAAAATAAATAACTCTCAACTAGAAAATCTTTCAATGCATTTAAAGACAAAATCACTAGGAAAAGTTTTAAACTTTTTTGCTTTAAATATGAAATTTGCTGGTCCTTTTGAAGCTGCAAATTTATCTAGTATGCTTGAAGCCTCAAGAATTGTTGATAGCAAAGAGGGTTTGAGTTTAGAAGAGAAATATCTTTTGGCACAAGCTCCAATTACTACAAAATCAACTATTATTGTTCAAGCTTATAGTTCATATATTGCAAGTGTTATTAAAAAAAGACCAAATCACTATAAACCATCTATTACTTTACCAAAAAAGGCGATTACACAAAAAGATCTTCTTTTGGTTGAAGATGAAGTAAAAAAAATATCTTTGTATCTTTGGCTTTCGTATAAGTTACCTGATCTTTTTCCTGACCATGATAAGGCTTTTATTTTAAGAGAATCTTTTAATAGATTTATTGAAAAATCTTTAAAAGGTGTTTTAATAGATGAAAAAAGAGATGAAAAACCTTTTTATAAAGAGAAAGAAGATAAGAAAAATAATTTTTATTCAAGAAGAAGAAAAAGAGTTTAATATATTTTTTGATAGAATATATCGATAATTAAGATGAATGTAAAGATGAATATTTAGAATAAGGAAAGTATGGTGCTAGGTTTTTTTAGGGCCGATGAAGATGCATTTTTAAAAGAGTTGATGTCTTCAAATATCAATATTGATAAACTCAAAAAGTATATTGCAAATGGTGTAAATATAAATACTGTAGATGAAAAAGGAAGAAACTATCTTTTTTTCTTTGCTGCTAAAAAAAATTTTAATGCAATAAAAGTTTTGATAAGCCTAGGTATAGATATGTACAAAGAGGATAAACTTGGTAAAACAGTACTAAGTGAGGCTTGTGAAAAATATGATTTTATGATGATAAGATTTTTACTAGACAATGGTTTTGATGGAAATAGAAAAAACTCTGCTGGTAGAACTATATTACAAGATTGTGTACTTTTAGGAAATGATAAAGTTTTTCAAATACTTTTAAACTATAATTTAGATTTTGATATAAAAGATAGCGATGGAAGAAACGTAGTTTTTGATGCTATAGAAAATGGAAATTTAGAGACTTTGAAAAAAGTTATCGATAATGTAAAAGATATAAATGCAGTAGATAAAAATGGACGAACAGCACTTTTTGAAGCTGTTTTAAAAGATGATTTAAGACTTGCTTTGGCTTTGATAAATATTGGAATAAATCTAAATATTTTGGATAAAAATGGTCGAAATGTATTATATAACACAATCTTGCAAGGTTTGAAAAATGAGATACTTTTAAAACATCTTGCAAAAAGAGGAGTAAATCTAAATATAGTTGATGATAATGATAAAACTATTTTAGATGAAATTTTTTACATAATGGTTTTACAAAAATATGACAAAGATATTGAAGATAAAAGATATATGCTTATAAATCCAAAAGATGATTACTTATCTTTGGCTCTTCAAATTATTGAGTTAGGATTTAAAGTTGATACTTTGGATAAATATGGAAAAACTGCTTTACAAAAAGAGTTAGAGAGAAAAAATTTTGCAAATGCTGAGTTTTTATTAAGTTGCGGAGCTAGTTTAAATATTTTTGATGAACACCATAGAAGTTTATTTCATATAGAGGTTTTAAAGGGTTATTCAAACAATAAAATAATAGATTTTTTAATCTCAAAAGGTGCAAATTTAAACCAAAGAGATAAATATTTTAGAACAATTATAGACAATCTTATAGAGCTTATCTTAATCTCAAAAGGTGAAAAACCAAGAAACCCAAGTTTAGATGAATATGTACAAGAAGATGGTGGATTTGATATATTATTGAAAAAACTATTAGTTTATGAAGCTGATGTAAGCTATACAAGAGCAGATGGAAAAAATATAGTTTTCGATTTAGTTCCTTATGATAGTTTTGAAATTCTTGATATTTTAGTTGAGTTTAAAGTAGATTTAAACCAAAAAGATTTTGATGGAAATACTCCTTTGATGTATATGGTTGATGAGGGTTTAAAAATAGAAGATAGAACTTTGAAGGCATATTTTATAAAAAGATTACAAAATTTTTTAAAATATAGAATAAATATGGATGTTCAAGATAAAGATGGAAGAACTGTTATTCATAAAGCTGTAATAGCTGATGATTTGCTTATTGTTGAAAAATTAATGATAAAAAAAGCAAATCTTGATATAAAAGATAATCACGGAAGAACTGCACTTCATCACACCCAATGGAAAGGAAACTATGAGATAGCAAGATGGTTAATTTTAGCAGGTGCGAATATGAATGAACCTGATAATAGTGGCTTTAATATATTAAATTATGCCTCAATTTTGGGACATACTAGACTTGTAATAACTCTTATCTCTTCTGGAGTTTTGATGTACAATAACAATCCAAAAAATAAAAAAGTAGCTGAATTTTTCAAAAGTAAAGAGAAGATACTTGATAAATTAGTTGCAGCAGAAGATATTAGTGATAGTAAGATGAAAAATGCTCTTATTGAAGTTGTTACAAACTTTAAAAAAGAGATAAATGAAGCTTTACAAAAATAATAAGGAATTTTTTTGAATCAAAAATCTATAATAATCCTTGCAGCAGGTCAAGGAACAAGAATGAAATCAGATACACCAAA
>JAGOHQ010000186.1:1373-2901 GCA_017996075.1 Aliarcobacter sp. | reverse complement strand
TTATTTGCTCTTGTTGCTATTTGTTTTGATTTTGACAATCCACCACCAATAGTCAAATCAAATAAAACTTCATTATCTTCTGTTTTAAAAGCTGTAAAAGCAACATCTTGAATCTCATGTGCTGCACAATGACATTTACAACCACTAATTCCTATTTTATATTTTCTTGGAAAGTTACAAAATCTATCATCATTTTTATCAAAATATGCATCAACCTCTTTTAAAAGATTTTGAACATCATAAATTTCACCTTCATCAATACCAGTAACAGGACATGTCATGATAGGTCTAGGACCATCACCTGATGCCATTCTTGAAGTTAAATTTACACTATTTAACAAATCAAAAATTGCAGGAATATCTTTTATTTCAATATAGTGAAACTGAACATTTTGTCTTGTCGTAAAATCAACCAAACCTTGAGCATATTTTTGTCCAATTTCTCCCATAACTCTTAGTTGTTCTAAATTCATTCTAGCATCAACTAATTTTATTCTTTTCATAAAATATTTTTTATCTTCTAAACCATCTTTATTTATGTGAGGATACATTCCGTACCATTTTAAAAGCCCAATATACTCATCTTTCAAAGGAATTCCTTCTAATGCTTCTTTGTATAAATCGTCTATTACTCTAAGCGGATTTCTTGAAGCTTTTAAAAGTTCAAGTTCTGATAATTGTGCCATACTATTCCTTATTATAATTGTAATTTTTATGAAATTATATCTCGAAAAGTTTAAATACAAATTAAAATAATCTTGATTAAATAACTATAGTAAATATGGCTAAATTTAAGCTATTTTTTAGATTAATATTTAAAATATAGTTTATAATTCCACCACAGAATAAACTTTTATTCTATAAAACTTTAGGAGAACAGTTTGAGTGCTTCATTTTCAAATGAGCCAAAAGATTTTACTCTATTTTTAGATTTGCTAAAACAACTTATTCGAGTTCCTTCTGTTACAGGAGCTGAACACTCTTTTTTACTTTACTTAAAAAGAGAGCTTGAAGAGATTGGCATAAAAACAGAGCATTATGATGGACTTTTAGTAGCTACTGGTAAAGAGCCATCAAATGGTATCTTAAGTGCACATATAGATAGACACGGAGTTATTTGTACAGGTCCAAATGAGTTCCAGTTTGCAGCTTTTTTAGCAAAAAATCGCTCTGATTTAAGAGGAAATTCACTTTCAGAACAAACTTTTCAACAAATTTCACAAAGATATATAAATCAAAATGTTCATGCTTACGAACCATTTAGTGGAAGTTATTTAGGTATTGGAAAAATTACGGATGCTTTTTTAAAAGAAGAGATAAATAATTTAGTCTTTAAAATAGAAGGTTTAAATCACCTACTTCCTAGCACTCCAATTGCCTTTGTAGATAAACTAAAACAAAATGGCAACTTAATCTCTGCACAACTTGACAATGTTTTAAGTGCAGCAATTATTTTATATCTTTATCAGCATGGATTTGCTGGAACTGCATTTTTTACAGCTCAAGAAGAAGCTGGTAAAAGTTGGAG
>JAGOHQ010000186.1:0-1273 GCA_017996075.1 Aliarcobacter sp. | reverse complement strand
CTTTAAAAGAAGATTGAAAAACTAAAAAACCTTAAATTTTAAATTCATAAGCTTCTTGCTTGTGAATTTAGCTACAATTTCCAAAAAAATAAGAAAAGAAAATTTATGAATTTAATACAACTACTACAAAATAAAACAAATCTACCTATAAATATTATTGAAAATATAATAAAACTTCTTGATGAAGGATGCACTATTCCTTTTATTGCAAGATATAGAAAAGAGTTTACAAATGGTGCAAGCGATAGTGAGCTTAGAGTATTTGAAGAAGTTTTTGAATATTCAAAAAAATTAATTCAAAGAAAAGATGAGATAAAAAATCTATTAAAAGAGAAAAACTTTTTAGATGAAAAACTAATAAAATTTTTAGATGAAGCTACAACCTTACAAGCTTTGGAAGATATTTATGCACCATTTAAAGATAAAAAATCTTCAAGAACTACAACTGCCTTAGAAAATGGACTTGAACCATTAGCAAATATTATTCAAAGTATGAGATATACAAAAGAGGAGTGTGAGCAAAAAGCAAATCAATTTTTAAATGAAAATATCAAAACTATAAACGAAGCAATAAGTGGAGCGAAAGATATAATAGCTCAAAGATATGCAGACGATTTTAAATCAAAAGAAGTTTTAAGAAATTTAATCCAAAATTGGGGAATTTTAGAAGTAACTCCTACAAAAGAGTTTGATAAAAATGGTCTTTATTCAAATTTTGCAAATATAAATGAAAAAATAAAATATATAAAATCTCATAGAGTTTTGGCAATTTTAAGAGCTGTAAATGAAAAGCAACTATCAATTAAAGTTGAAATTGATGAAAATCATATTTTAGATAATATAAAAAAATATAAAATTCCTACAAATGCTTCTAGCTCAAAAGAGTTAGTATTTGATGCTTACAAAGATGGTTTAAAAAGACTTCTTCTTCCAACTTTAAAAAGAGAAACTATTTCAAACTTAAAAGAAAAAGCTGGAAGTGAAGCTATAGAACTTTTTGGAAAAAATCTAAAAGAGTTACTCCTTACAGCTCCACTTGTAAATCAAGTAATTTTAGGAATTGACCCTGGATTTAAAACTGGTTGTAAACTTGCAGTTATTGATGAAAATGGGATTTTTTTAGATAGTGCAGTTATATATCCTACAAAACCAAAAGAGGATTTGATAAATTCATCAAAAATTGTGTTAGAACTTATTAAAAAATATAAGATTACCTCTATTGCTATTGGAAATGGTACAGCTTCAAGAGAAACTGCAAATTTTATTGATGAGG
>JAGOHQ010000185.1 GCA_017996075.1 Aliarcobacter sp. | reverse complement strand
TTGATGAGCAGATATCCTCTTTGATATTTAATAAAGCTAGTTTTAATGAGTTAAAAGAGTATTTAAAAAATATAAATTTTAAAACAATGCTAGATGATGGAAAACAAAAAGTTAAAGATGGTCTTACGACTTTAGAAGAAGTTTATAAAGTGGTAAATTTTTGATGAAGAAATATAGAGTTAAATATCAAGAAAATGGAAAAATAAAAGTAGATATTGTCGATAGTGATAAACTTTTATTGATTAAAAAATCCAAAAATATTTTAGAAATAAAAGAAAAAAACGAGATATTTAATATATTAAAAAAAGAGATAAAAATTGATAATAAAAAATTAGCACAACTATTTTATGAGTTAAATTTGATGCTAAAATCAAATATAAACATAAGCGATGCTTTGGAAATTTTAATAAAAAATAGAAAAGATAAAAAAGTTCTAGAGCTTTTAAAAACTATAAACTACTCATTTTCAAACTCAAAACCAATAAAAGAGGAGTTAAAAAGATTTAAAATAGACCATATTGTTAAATCATTTTTGCAAATTTCTCAAAATAGTTCAAATATTGATTTGAATATAGAGGCAATTTCTTTGCTTTTAAATGAAACAAAAGATATAAAAAAGAGTTTTTATAAAGCTATTTCGTATCCGATATTTTTGCTTCTTAGTTTTTTAATATCAATTTTTATCATATTTTTATTTGTTGTTCCAAATTTTAAAACAATATTTGCACAATCTCAAAATAACCTTCCTATTGCTACAAAAATATTATTAGCCACAGAGGATTTTTTTATAAACAACACTATTTTTATGATTTCTATTCCTATTTTGTTTATCTTTTTTATTTGGATTTTGTATAAAGCAAGTAAAAAATTTAGTTTTTTTTCAGATAAGTTTTTGTTTAAAACTCTTCCTGTAAGTAGTAAAATATATCAAAATTTTGAATTTTATAAACTATTTTTAATGATTGATATAATGCAAAAATCAAAATACGAATTCCACAAAGCATTTGAAAGTTCAAGGCTTTTAGTAAAAAACAAATATTTGTTGGATAAAATACACACTATTGATAATTTATTGCAAAATGGTAAAACAATCTCTTACTCATTTAAATATGTAGATATTTTTGATGATATAGTTTTAAACCTTTTAAATACAGGTGAAGTTTCAAACTCTTTGGAACTTACGATTTATGAAGTTAAAAAGATATATAAAAATAGATTTGATGATAGTGTAAATTTTATAATTTTATTAATACAGCCTATATTTCTTCTATTAATGGCTAGCTTGACTTTATTTATAGTTATTGCTATTTTTACACCAATTTGGGAGATGGGGAGTTTGATTAGATAAAGGAGAAATTTTGATTAATTGTTACATAAAAAAACAACACAGATTAACTGTAGTTGAGGGTGTTGAGTATCTAAATAATATTGAAGATAGAAAGAGTGTTATTTGGATAGATATGTTCACACCAACGCTTCAAGAAGTAAAAACAGTTGAAAATATTTTTTCTATAGAGTTTCCTACAAAACAAGAGAGTGAGGAGATTGAGCTGAGTTCTAGGTATTGGGAAGAGGGAAATAGAATAGAGATAAATAGCTATTTTCTTATAAATGACAAAAAAGACCCTGTAAATGAGACAGTTTCTTTTATTTTACAAGATGATTTGCTAATAAGTGTAAGATACAAAAAACTAGCAAGTTTTGATGCTTCGATTAAAAAACTTCTTTCAAGTCCAAGAGAGTATAGAACTGGATATTCGATATTTTCTCAGATTATTGATATTAGAATTGATACAGATGCAGATATTATTGAAGAGTTAAACAGAGATATAGCAGCAATACGAAAACAAGCATTTAACGATGATGTTGAAAATGAAGATTTACTAGAGCAAATGTCCACATTTGAAAACTTAAATATGAAAATAAGAGAAAATCTTACAGATAAACAAAGAATTTTAAACTCTTTGCTAAAATCTCAAAAAATAACTGAAGATAAAAGTGAACTTCCTATTATGTTAAAGGATATTAGGTCTTTGATAGACCATACAAATTTTAACTTTGAAAGAATTGATTATTTACAAAATATTTTTATTGGACTTTTGAGTGTTGAGCAAAATAAGGTTATAAAAATCTTTACTATTGTAAATGTTATTTTCCTTCCACCTACGCTAATTGCAAGTATATATGGAATGAACTTTGATATTATGCCTGAGCTAAATTGGGAATATGGTTACCTTTTTTCTATAGGAGTTATGATATTGGCAGCTGTTACGCCTTTGATAATCTTTAAGAAAAAAGGTTGGATATAAAATTTTTAAAAGGAATTATGGATTATGAAAGAGATTGAGTTTGAAAATTCAATAAAGAATATTTTAGAATTTATTGATGAAGATGTTACAAGAGAAGGACTTTTGGATACTCCAAAGCGAGTTCGAAAAGCTTATGAGTTTATGTTTAGTGGATATAAACTTGACCCAAAAGAGATTATTCAAAAAGCACTTTTTACATCTACAAATGATGAGATGGTTGTTGTTAAAGATATTGAGTTTTACTCATTTTGTGAACATCATATGTTGCCTATTATTGGTAAAGCACATGTTGCTTATATTCCAAATGGAAAAGTTGTTGGACTTTCAAAAATTCCTAGAGTTGTAGATGTTTTTGCACGAAGATTGCAAATTCAAGAACAAATGACTGAGCAAATATGTGATGCATTAAATGAGCATTTAAAACCAAAAGGAGTTGCAGTTATTGTAGATGCAAGACATATGTGTATGGAAATGCGAGGAGTTCAAAAAATATGCTCTACAACTATAACTTCTTCTTTAAGAGGACTTTTTAAAAGTGATAAAAAAACAAAAGATGAGTTTTTGAGTATAGTTTCAGCTTCTTTTCAAAAGTAGATT
>JAGOHQ010000020.1 GCA_017996075.1 Aliarcobacter sp. | reverse complement strand
CAAGATTAGAAAAGTTAATTTGGGATTGTATAGTTAATATGATAAATCCAAATATTAAAACAGTAACAATAGCATATCTAGCAGAAAATCTTTTTGTAATAAGATAAATAAAAAATAGTGAAATTGCCAAAATAGGGCTAATTGTCATATTTGTAAAAGCAGAAATTCCAAATTGTAGTAATATTCCAGCTAATAAACCAGATGCAATTCCAGATGGAATGAGACGAATTAATTTTCCAAAATATCCAGACAAACCCAAAATAAAAAAAGCAAAAGCAGATAATATATATGCTGCTATAACTTCAGAGTAAGAAACAGTTGCAATAGCAGTTACTAAAAATGCAGCAGCTGGTGTACTCCAAGCAGTTATTATTGGTTCTTTTGTGTACAAACTTAATATTATTCCAGTAATTCCAACACCAATAGATATAGACCAGACCCAAGAAGCAGTTTGTTCAGGATTTAATCCTGCCATTTGTGCTGCTTGAAATATAAGAATAAAAGTTCCACCGTAATTAACAATAACTGAAATTAACCCAGCAATTATTGGTGGTAAAATATTTGATACTTTTCTATCCATTTTTCTCTCCTTAAAATAAGATAGTGAAAGTATAAGTAAAAGAGAAGATTTATAGCAATCTGATAATTGCTAATTTCAAGTTTCAATAAAAAAATATTTTAATTTTAGATAGCCATAGTTTGACTTCTTCCATAAATTTTACTATCTAGTTCGTCTATTTTAAACTCTTTTTGTTTTATTGTTAAATTTAGATTATTTATAGTCGTATTTTTTATAGATATAATATTTGAAAGATTATCTAAATCTTCTTCTTTAATAAATACTTGAGTGTTTAATTCATCTAAAATATTCTCTTTTTGAGAGATTTTGATTAAAATATCACTTAACATATTTTGCTTTATTCTTAGTTTTGAAATCACTTCTTCTAGTTCTAGCTCTTTTGCTCTTAATTGAGTGTTTATCTCTATCAAATTTGAGTTTTTAATTGTCATTTGGCTATTTGTATTAATCTCTTCACCATCTTCTAAATTAAGATTTGTATCATAATTTGAGATTTTATTAATTTTTTGTAAAGAGTAATCCATTTTTAACAAAGTTGCTACAAACTTTAATCTCTCCATCATATCTTTTTTCTGCATTCTTGCATTTCTTCCTAAAGAGAAGTCAAACATTGAAAAAATAGCATGTGCATGAGGAGTTAAAACAGTAGAAAATTCCGAAATATCTACTTTTTGTGAGAAATCTTCTGGTTTTTTACCATTTAAACCATCTTGAGTTATATACCAGTTGTTATCTTCTTTTTTTAATATGTTTTTGTGTGGATAAAAATTTTGATTATTTTTTGTGAAATAACCTTCATCTTTATGAATTGTAAGAGATATTAACTCATGTCCACCATATTTTTGTTTTAATTCAAAAAATAGATCTAAAATATCTTCTGATGTATGATGTCCATCTATTGCAATAATAGCTTCTTGAAATATATTGACAATAGCACTATTTTGCATATTTTGTTTTACTTGTTCTTTGTACCTATCTTTTGCTTTTTGTAAAAAATCATCGTATTCATAATATTTATTAAAACTATTAGCTCTTGAATTTTCAACTACAGCATAGTTTAAACCATTTTCTCTATTTATGTGCGATTGTGAGTGTTGTGTTAATTTTCCTACACTAAAAGATGCTTTCCCCATATTTTCCCCTATATGTTATGGTGCTAAAAGCACCATTGAAATTGTGTAGTAAGATTAAACTTAATTTTTATTAAAAGTTTGCTTAAAAAAATGGACAAAAAAGCCCATTTTTTGAATAAAATAATTTAAATTGTTTTAGAAAATCTTCTTTTATCTTCTGGGATTT
The DNA here is from genome assembly GCA_017996075.1 of Aliarcobacter sp. Taxonomy (GTDB): domain Bacteria; phylum Campylobacterota; class Campylobacteria; order Campylobacterales; family Arcobacteraceae; genus Aliarcobacter. The sequence continues at coordinate 8,776 of JAGOHQ010000020.1, read as the reverse complement.
TATTTAAGTAAGCATCAAAAGGCATACATATATTTCTAATTAGCATAGTTCCTGTTTGAGAAACTTCAATTCTATCATCATATATTTTAAGAAGTTCTGCATCTTCAAACTCTTTTAAAGATTCTAGTGCATCACTAAAATAGTCTTTGAAATCTATTTTAAACTCCTCTTCAACTTTTTTTATATTTAAAGAGAAATTACTCATAAGTTCCATAATTACATATTGTCTAAGAATATCGTCATCACTTAGTCTATAACCTTTAAATACTGGTAGATTTCCATTATCAATAGCTTCTTCCCATTCATTTAAATCTTTAAAATTTTGTGCATAATAATCAACACCATTTCCTATAGATGTAACACCAATTCCTATTAAATCTGCTCCACCTTTTGTTGTATAACCTTGGAAATTTCTATGTAATTCACCTTTTTTTATCGCTTTAAATAGTTCATCTTCTGGTTTTGCAAAGTGATCCATTCCAACCATTTCGTAGCCATTTGATGTAAAAAAGTCTATTGTATCTTTTAGCATCTCAAGTTTTATGTTTGGAGTTGGAAAGGTTGTTTCATCAAATTTTCTCATAGTTTTCATAAGCCAAGGAACATGTGCATAGTTAAATACTGCAAATCTATCTACATTTAGTGTTAGCATTTTCTCTAAAGTTTTTTTGAAACTCTCTTTTGTTTGGTGAGGCAAACCATAGATTAAATCTGTATTTATAGATTTAATACCAGCATCTCTTGCTATATTTATTACATTTAAAGTTAGTTCAAAAGGTTGAATTCTGTGAATCGTTTTTTGAACAGTTTCATCTAAATCTTGAACTCCAAAACTAAGACGATTAAAACCACCAGCTTTTAATACATCCATATGCTCTTTTGTAAAGTATCTAGGATCAACTTCGCAAGATATTTCAGCATCACTGCTAAAATTTGGAAAAATAGTTTTTATAGATTTTATAACATCTTCTAGTTGTTGCGGTGAAAAATATGTAGGAGTTCCTCCACCAAAGTGCATTTGTGTTATAACTCTAGATGTATCTAAGTGATTTTTTAATATATTTAACTCTTTTTTTAAATACTCAATATATCTTGTTTTTTTATCTTCTTTTGAAGTAAAAATAGTATTGCAACCACAAAAATAACATGCACTTCTACAAAAAGGAAGATGAATATATAAAGACAAAGCTCTATTTTTATCTTGTTTCTTATAGAAATCTTTTAAATCTTCTTGTTTAAAATTTTCACTAAACTCAGGTGCTGTTGGATATGAAGTATATCTAGGACCTGGTTTTGAGTATTTTACAAATTTTTCATAATCTATCATCTATTTCTCATCTCTTTTTTTATCAAGCCAAACCATAATACCTTTTTGTGCATGAAGTCTATTTTCAGCCTCTTCAAAAATTCTACTTTGGCTTCCTTCTAATACAGCTTCACTAACTTCATAATCTCTATATGCAGGTAAACAGTGTAGAAATATTGCATTTTCTTTTGCTAATTTCATCATATTTTCATCAACCATATATCCAGAAAAATCTTTTACTCTTTTCTCTTTTTCTGACTCTTGTCCCATAGATATCCAAGTATCAGTTGTAACAACAGTTGAGTCTTTTATAGCCTCTTTAGGGTCAAAAGAAGTTGTAATTTTTGCACCACTTTTTTTAGCTTCTTCTAAAGCAGTTTGTAAAACTTTGCTATCTACTTGATAATCTTTTGGAGTAGCAATTCTAAGCTCAAATCCAAGTTTTGCTGCTAAATTTAGCCATGAGTGTGCCATATTGTTTCCATCTCCAATATATGCTACAACTAAATTTTTATCAAGTCCTTCTTCCATAATTGTAAGATAGTCAGCCATTAACTGTATAGGATGATATTTATCTGTAAGTCCATTTATAACAGGAACTTTTGAGTATGAAGCAAACTCTTCAAGTTTTTCTTGCTCAAAAGTTCTAATCATCACCATATCAACCATTCTAGAGATTACTCTAGCAGTATCTTTCATAGGTTCACCACGACCAAGCTGAATATCATTTGATGAAAGAAAAAGCCCAACACCACCTAGTTGATATATACCAGTTTCAAAAGATACTCTAGTTCTTGTAGAGCTTTTTTCAAAAATCATACCTAAAACTTTTTTAGGCATATACTCTTTAAAAACTCTTTTTTTTGTCTCATCTTTAATCTGTTTTGATAATTGAAGAATTTCTAAAATTTCATCTTTTGAGAAGTCTAATAAACTTAAGAAGTGTCTCATAATATTTTCCTTATATGGATTAAAAGCAAATATTTTAGTTAATTTTTCTTTATAAACACTTAAAGAAAATAAGCCAATAGGCTTAAAATAACACTTTTGTGACTTTTTTACTTAACAGCTATTAATAAAAACTCTTTTAAACTTCCAGTGATTATAAAAAAGGAATAAGTTATGCAAATAGAGATTTTAAAAAGAGATGGTAAAAAAGAGAAATTTGAAGCTTTTAAAATTGAAGATGCTATAAAAAAAGCATTTAAAAGTGTAAATACTATTTATGATAAATCAATATATTTTTCAGTTTTATTTGAGATAAAATCTAAAAATCTAAAAGCTGTTGAAGATATTCAAGATTTAATAGAAAAAGAGCTTTTCAAAAGTGAATATTTTGATGTTATGAAAAGTTTTATGCTTTATAGACATCTTCATAAAATCCAAAGAGAGCAGATTTTAGGATTAACGAATGATACAACTTATGTAAACTCGACTCAAACAATACAAGAGTATATAAATGGTGAAGATTGGAGAATAAAAGCAAATTCAAATACAGGATATTCACATGCTGGACTTATAAACAATAGTGCTGGAAAACTAATAGCAAACTATTGGCTTGATAAAATATATACAAAAGAGCAAGGATATGCTCATAGAAATGCTGATATTCATATTCATGATTTAGATTGTTTAAGTGCTTATTGTGCTGGATGGAGTTTGAGAGTTTTACTTGATGAGGGATTTAATGAAGTTAGAGGAAGAGTTGAAAGTAAGGCTCCAAATCATTTTAGAGAAGCTTTGGGACAGATGGCAAATTTTTTAGGAATACTTCAAAGTGAGTGGGCAGGAGCTCAAGCTTTTAGCTCTTTTGATACATATTTAGCACCTTATGTTTTTAAAGATAAACTTGAATTCAAAGAGATAAAAAAAGCTATAAGAAGCTTTGTTTATAACTTAAATGTTCCTGCACGATGGGGACAAAGTCCATTTACAAATATAACTATCGATTGGACGGTTCCTAGTGATTTAAAAGATCAAATACCAACACGAAATCAAGAGCATCTATTTAAAGATTTAAAAGATGATGAGCTTTTAAAAGAGGCAAAAAATAGGGGAGTTTCAACTTTTGAAGAGCTTACATATAAACATTTTCAAAAAGAGATGAATCAAATAAACAAAGCTTACTACGAGATTATGACACAAGGGGATAAAACAGGTCAGCCATTTACTTTTCCGATTCCAACTGTAAATATAACTGAAGATTTTGACTGGGATGGAGAAAATACAGATATTTTATTTGAAAATACAGCAAAAATAGGAAGTAGCTATTTTCAAAATTTTATAGGAAGCCAATACAAAAAAGATAAATCTGGAAATAAAATACCAAATGAAGAGGCATATAAACCAGGACATGTAAGAAGTATGTGTTGCAGACTTCAACTTGACTTAAGAGAGCTTTTAAAACGAGGTGGAGGACTTTTTGGAAGTGCTGAAATGACTGGAAGTATTGGAGTTGTTACAATAAATATGGCAAGGCTTGGATATTTATATAAAAATGATATAAAAGGACTATATTCAAGAGTTGAAGAGCTTATGGATTTAGCAAAAGATAGTTTAGAAAGAAAGAGGATTTTTGTAAAAGAGATGTATGATAGAGGTCTTTATCCTTATACAAAAAGATATTTACCACACTTTAACAACCACTTTTCAACTATTGGAGTAAATGGTATAAATGAAATGTTAAAAAACTTTTTTACTAATGAAACTATAGATTTATCAAATGAAAAAGGTATAGAGTTTACTATGGAGTTATTAGATTTTATGAGAGCTAAGATGCTTGAATATCAAGAAAGAACTGGAAATTTATATAATCTTGAAGCAACACCAGCTGAAGGAACAACTTATAGATTTGCAAAAGAGGATATAAAAAGATACAAAGATATTATTCAAGCAGGTTTTGGGAAGAATATTTATTATACAAACTCATCTCAGCTACCAGTTGATTTTACAGATGATCCTTTTGAAGCGCTTACATTACAAGATGATTTACAGTGCAAATATACTGGTGGAACGGTTTTACACTTGTATATGAAAGAGAAAATATCAAGCAGTGAAGCTTGTAAAAAGATGGTAAAAAATGTAATTTCAAACTTTAGATTGCCATATATTACAATTACTCCACTTTTTTCAGTTTGTCCTGTTCATGGATATTTAGTTGGAGAATATGAGTATTGTCCAAAATGTGATGATGAAATTTTAAAAAAGGAATTAGAAGATGGAAAAAATAAAATTGCTTGAGAAAAATATAGAAAAAAGAACTAAATGTATAGTATATACTAGGGTTATGGGTTATCATAGACCAGTTGAAAGTTTTAATATAGGAAAAAAAGGTGAACATAAACAAAGAGTTAAATTTATTGAACAAAAAGATTGTTTATAGTTTTACAAAATTTACAACAACAGACTACCAAGATGAAATATCTTGTATAGTCTGGCATATTTCTTGTAACTTGCTATGTAGCTATTGTTACAATGATAATATAGTTTTTTCCAAACAAGGATATTATTCTCATAATGATATTTTAGATTTTTTAAAATCTAGAGTTGGGCTTTTAAGTGCGGTTGTTTTAAGTGGTGGAGAAGCTACTATGCACAATTTAGAACCTTTTTGTAAAGAAGTTAAAAAACTAGGATTTAAAATAAAACTAGATACAAATGGAATAAATACCAAAATTATAAAAGATTTAATATCAAAAAACCTTATAGATTTTATATCTTTAGATTTTAAATCTCCAAAAGAAAAGTTTAAAATTGTAACTCAAAAAAATAGTTATGAAAGTATGATAAGTACAATAAAACATCTTTTAAGTATAAATTTTAATTTTGAAGTAAGAACTACTGTAAATGCTGATTTATTGGACTTTGAAGATATAAATAAAATTATAGAGAAACTTTATCGTTTAGGATATAATGGTATTTATTACATACAGAATTTTTTACAAACTTCTACAAATATTGGAAATATTACTCAAAAAAAGATTTTAGAAAAAGATAAAATAAGAGATGATTTATTAAAAATAGAATTTAGAAATTAACTCTTAATTGATATTTTCTATAGCTTCAAAAACTTTAATTGCTTGAAAATGCTCTTTTACATCATGACATCTTATAATGCTAGCACCATATCTTAAAGATTCAAGATGTATAGCCAAAGTTCCTGGAAGCCTATTTTCAATCTCACTTGGAGTAATCATATTTATCATAGATTTTCTACTAGCTCCAATTAGAAGTTCATATCCAAAATGCTTAAAATGTTCTAAATTCTTAAGTAAAAGTAGATTATGCTCCAATGTTTTTCCAAAACCAATTCCAACATCTAAGACAATATCATCTATGCCAAAACTTTTAGCCTTTTGGATTCTTTCTTTAAAGAAATCATCAATTTCAACCATAATATCTTCATAAAAAGGATTATTTTGCATAGTTGTTTGATCTTTTTGCATATGCATTATTACAACTTGAGCTTTGTATTTTGAAGCTATCTTACAAACTTCATCATTTTGCAAACCTGTTATATCATTAACTATTTTAAAACCATGATTTAAAACAAAATCTATAACTTTTGGAGAAAAAGAGTCAATAGAGAAATCAACTTTTTCAAAATATCTATTTTTATATATTGTATGGGCTATATTTTTTACTCTTTCAAGCTCTTCTTCACAACTTATTGGTAAACTTCCAGGCCTACTTGAAACAGCACCAATATCTATAATATTTGCACCATCTTCTATCATTTGTTCTATTCTTTGTGAAGCACTTGAGTTATCAAATCTACTATTTTTAAAAAAAGAGTCTTCATTTGCATTTAAAACACCCATTATTTTTGTAGAAAATTTTTGCTCTTTTACAAAATCTTTTAAACTCTTTGCTAACTCTTTAAGTCCAAAAGGTTGTGATAACTCTTTTCTACTTAGAATTTCAAAATGTTTTGTAGTTCCTATAAGTAGGGCATTAACAAACTTGTCTTTTGCTATTATTACACCTTCTGGAACAGCTAAATCAGCACCAATAGATAAAGCATCTTGCTTTAATATATTTGCAGCACCTACATGTAAATCTTTTATAAAAAGTGTATGAATTTTTGCTTTTTTTGACATAATAGCAACACCACTTTTATCACATTTTAGAGTGCTTAAAAATGTTTTTGTCTCATTTAAAGATAGTTTATATAGTTTCATTTTGACTCTTTTTCTAAAATAGATAGAAGAAGATAAGTTAAAACCGTAGTTGGTTTTGAGTTTAGTTCCAAAAGTTTTATAGATTTAAAAAATATATCCAACTCTTTTTGGTTAAGTTTGACATTTTCTTTATTTGCTTTTATTAAGATAGTTTCAACAATATTTATAGCTTCATCTTTTGTAATTTTTTGACTGTTTTTTATAAAAGTGTATATATCTTTTAAATCTAATTTTTTTATATTTAGTTCAATATTATCTTTTTCCACAACTTTTTTAAGATTTTTATATGGTAATCTTGAATAAATTGTAGGAAGTAAGGAATTTTTAGAAGAGACTAAAAGAATAAAAACTATATTCTTTGGCGGTTCTTCTAAAATTTTTAAAAGAGCATTTTGTGCTTCAACTCTAAATGTAGCACCACACAAAAATAGATATTTTGTCTCATTTGATGCAATATATGCCTCTTTTAGAGTTTTATTTGCTTGTTCTATTTGGAACTCATCTTTCTCTTCATTTTTAATAACTCTAGTTTGATGAATTGGATAAACAGCTAGAATTTTGCTTAAACTATCTTCAATGCTATTTACAATAAAAATTGAGGAGTTTTTAACTATCTCCAAGATTAGCTCTCTACATTAATATTTGCAAAAAGTGCTGCACTTATTGTTTTGTTATATAATCTAAACATTTGAAGAAGCTTCATATCAAGTCCATCATCATTTGATTTTAAGTTTATAGAACCTTGTCTCTCCTCATCAAAAATCCATAAAAAAGAGCTTTTTGTGATTTTTGCAAGAGTAGATCTATTATCTTGACTTTTTCCAATATACCAAAAACAGTATCCGTTTGGAAAAGATATTTTTAGCATATCTTTAATATTTGAAATATCATCCTCTGATTTTATTTGATCAAGATTTTTATAAAATGAACTAAAATCATAAAATGGTAAAAAAGGTCTATTTAGTTTTGAAGAGTTTATGTTAGATAAAATATAGTTTAAGAACCATTCTCTCTCTTTATCTGTAATAATCAAGATAGAGTAACTTTTATCTAAAATATTTGTAATATTTTTTGATACTAATGGTGCCCATTCAAACTTTTTTTCTTCCAACCAAGGAGATAAAAGCTTATCTTCCCTGATTGTATCAACTGTCCAATTTAAAAACTCTTGCAAACTATTTGTCCAACTCGTATGCATCGTGTAAAGCTCTTACGGCTAACTCTGCATATTTTTCATCAATAATCATAGATATTTTAATCTCACTTGTAGAGATAATTCTAATATTAATATTCTCATTTGCCATAGCTGTAAATGCTTTTGAAGCAACTCCAGTATTTGATTTCATTCCAACACCAACAATAGAAACTTTACAAATTGCCTCATTATAATCTATATTTTTTGCTTGAGGTCTAAATTGTTCCATAACTTTTTTACAAATCTCTAAATCTGTTGTAGGAATTGTAAAATCTAAATCTGTTGTCCCATCAAGTCCTCTTGTTTGAACAATCATATCAACATTGATATTTGCATCAGCAAGAGCTGTAAAAATTGCACTTGCAACACCTGGTTTATCAACAACACCATACATTCCAACTCTTACTTGGTTTTTATCTAAAGCTATTCCACTTACTATTGGTTTTTCCATAATTTCCTCTTCATTAGTTATTAAAGTTCCCTCTACATCGGGTGTAAAACTACTTCTTGATACTAGATTTACATTTAATTTTTTTGCCATTTCAACTGATCTGTTTTGTAATACTTTTGCACCAAGACTTGCAAGTTCCAACATCTCATCATAAGATATTTTCTCTAGCTTTTTAGCTTTTGGCTCAATTCTAGGATCTGTTGTATAAATACCATCAACATCAGTATAAATTTCACAAACATCAGCTTTTATAGCACCAGCAATTGCAACAGCAGATAAATCACTTCCACCTCGACCTAAAGTCGTAACTCTTGAACCATCAAGTGTAACTCCTTGAAATCCAGCAACTATAATAATATTTCCCTCACTTAAAGCATTTTTCATCTTTTGTGTATCTATTTTTTCTATTTTTGCTTTTGTGTGAGTATCTGTTGTCATAATTCCAGCTTCTCTTCCTGTCATAGATATAGCTTTGTAGCCAATACTATTTAAAGCAATAGATAAAAGGGCTGAAGTTACTCTCTCACCTGAACTTAAAAGCATATCCATCTCTTTTAAATCAGGAGTTTTTGTATAATATTCAGCATATTCTATTAACTTGTTTGTTTCACCGCTCATAGCAGAAACAATAGCTATAACATCAT
>JAGOHQ010000184.1 GCA_017996075.1 Aliarcobacter sp. | reverse complement strand
GGACTAAATTCTATCAAATCATCTTGTTTTTCACCAACACCTATATAAAAAATAGGAAGCTCAAGCTGATTTGATATTGAAAATAGTGCACCACCTTTAGCAGTTCCATCTAGTTTTGTTACAATAATACCATCTATTCCTACAATTTCATTAAAAGCTTTTGCCTGAGCAATTGCACTATTTCCTTGAGTTCCATCTAATATCATTAGCTTTTGATAAGGTCTATTTTCTAAAGCTTTTTCACAAACTTTTACTATCTTTTTTAACTCATTATTTAAGTTTGATTGAGTTTGAAGTCTTCCTGCTGTATCAATAATAACATTATCAATATTTCTAGCAATTGCTGAACAAATTGTATCATATGCAACAGCACTTGAATCATGCCCTTGTTTTGTTTTTATAATTGGAATATCAAGTTTAGTAGCCCATGAAGTAAGTTGTTCAATAGCAGCAGCTCTAAAAGTATCTCCCGCTCCTAAAATTACACTTTGTCCCTCTTTTTTTAATTTAGAAGCTAACTTTGCTATAGTTGTAGTTTTTCCAGCACCATTTACACCAATTATTAATCTTACATAAGGTTTTGAAATATTTGAGAAATCAACATCTGGAGCATGTTCAAAAAGCATTACAAGTCTGTGCCTTAACTCTTTTCTTGAAATCATAGAAGGTAAACCATTCATAGCTTTTTCTATAATTTCATACTCAACATCTGCTTCAATTAGAATTTCTTCAATCTCTTCAAAAGATATTTTCTCTTTTTTTTGAGGTACTATGTTTTTTATTGAAGAGAAAGTTTTACTAAAAGCTTTTGAAAAAAAACTTTCGCTCTCTTCTTTATTTTCAACAACTTGATTCTCTTTATTTTTTTTAAGAAAGTTAAACATTTTTTATCCTATTTCTCCAAAAGCTTTTTAATATCAATTTCTAACATCTCATTTGGAACTAAACCTGTATATTTTTGAAAAAATGTTCCATGTTTATCTATTAAAAAAGTAGTAGGAATTGCTTTAATTCCACCCAATGATTTAGCCAAATCAAAAGCTTCACTTGAGTTTGTTACTGTATAATTTACATTGTAAGATTTTAACAACTCAATTATCTCTTCATTCGTTTTAAACTCTTCAAGCAAAATTCCAACTACAACAATATCATTTTTATAAGCTTCTTGAATTTGAACTAAATTTGAAATTTCAACCTTACAAGCTGGACACCAAGTTGTAAAAAAGTTTAATAAAACTATTTTATTGTTTATGTCTTTTAAAATTATCTTATCTTGATTTAAAGATATATTTATTTGTGAGTTATTAATTGTATTTAGGCTAAATTGCTTTTCAGCACTATTTATTATTGTAGGTTTTTGATTTTTATCACTTTTTGAATCACAAGCAGTAAAAAATAAAATTGGTAAAATAGTTAAAATTGCTAAAGTTTTAAACTTCATTTTAATTCCTTTAGATAAAATTGTTTTTTAGGTAGAGATTTTACCTAAGTGAGGCTTAAATGAACACAAATCACAAAAGTGATTTTCGAAAATCGTGTATTAAAAGATTAAAATATGTGGCACTTTTTTCAAAATACTCAAAAAACAAGAGAGTTATTAAAAAATTAAAGAGTATTATACGAATTAGTGGTGCAAAAAATATTTTGTTGTACCTTCCACTTGAAATGGAAGTAGATATAACACTTTTAATTACTGAGTTAAGAAAAGAAAAAAAAATAGTTTATGTACCATTTATGGAAGATGATAGTTTTAAAATAGTAAAGTATAGATTACCACTTCATAAAAAAAAGTTTAATATTAAAGAGCCTACAAACTCTTTTTTAAAACCAAATAAGATTGACTTAGCAGTAGTTCCTATTGTTGGAATTGATGTTTTAAACAAAAGAATCGGGTTTGGTAAAGGTATGTATGATAGATTTTTTTATAGATTAAAATACAAACCAAAAATAGTTTTTATACAACTTGAACTTTGTAAAAGTAAAGAAATTTTAAGTGATAATTACGATATTGAAGCAGATTATATAATTACGGGATAGGTTAAAATGGAGATTTTATTAATATCTGTTGCATTTGGGGCTTTTAGTTCAATTGTTACAGTTTTTATTTTAAAGAAGATAAATAAAGCCAAGCTTGAAGTTTTTATTGAACAAGCGAAGGCAAAAGCGAGAGTTATAGAACACGAAGCAGAAGTTGCTTTAAAAGATGCCCAACTAAAAGCAAAATTTGAGTGTGATAGAGAGTTTAAAAGTGCTAGAAAAGAGTATGAAAATATGCTTTTTAAGATTGAAAAGAAGGAAAAAGAGTTAAATGAACATCTTGAAAATGAATTAAGACTTATTAAAGCTCAAAAAGAAGAAATTAGCGAAAATAATAGAAAAATTGCAATCTTAAAAGATGGTATTGAAGAGCAGAAAAGAACTTACGAACAAAAAACTCTTGAAGCTATAAAAATATTGGAAAATGCTAGCGGACTTACAAAAAGTGAAGCAAAAGAGTTAATGCTTGAAAAAGTAAAAGAAGATTCAAGAGCCGAAATTGCTTCAATCTTTAGAAAAAAATATAAATTAGCAGAACAAAATTCAAAACAAGAGGTAAATAATATTTTATCTCAAGCAGTTACTAGATATGCAGGAGAGTTTGCAGCGGAGCGACTTATAAATAATATTCCTTTAAATGATGAAGAGACAAAAGGAAAGATTATTGGTAAAGAAGGACGAAATATAAAAGCTCTTGAGATGCTTTTAGGTGTTGATATTATAATTGATGATACTCCAAATACTATTACAATTTCATCTTTTAATTTGTATCGAAGAGCAATTGCTACAAGAACAATTCAAGAACTACTTGAAGATGGAAGAATTCAACCAGCACGTATTGAAGAGATTTATAACAAAGTAAAAACTGAATTTGA
>JAGOHQ010000019.1 GCA_017996075.1 Aliarcobacter sp. | reverse complement strand
CAAGAGTTGGCTAAACCAAAAGCCGTGAATGGTTTAAAAGCCCTCTTATCTCATATCTAAATAATTTATGAAGTTTTCTGTCATCCTATCAAATCTATATATTTGTTTTCCATTATTTACTTTAAAAAACTCTTTTGCATCATTTTCAAGAGAAAAAGGAATAAGATCATCACCACCAACACTCATAATATTACTTCCAAAAACATAATAAGCTGTTTTTGCATCTATCAACTTTTTACTTTTATAATCTGTTACATAAATATTTTTAACACTATCTTGCCCTTCTCTCTTTTGCACTATTAACATATAAGCAAAAGTATATTTTGAAGAACTAAGGGCAACAATACTTCCATCCTTTAACTCTACATAACCTGCCCAATCTTTATGCTTATCTATATCTACATTTTTAATTGGACAAACTTCTTGTACTAATTTACTAATTTCTTTATAGTTTTTTCCCAATATCTCAGCAGAAAACAAAGATGAAACTAAAATAAAAAATAAAAAAATAATTCTTTTCACACTAAATCCTTTTTTTTAAAAACTAAATATCCAAAAACACTAAATATAACTCCAATAATAATTGGATAAACAATACAATAAATTGAAATTAACTCTTTACCAAACTCATCCATAATAAAATAACTAGCCGGTCCAATTACAGATAATTCTGGATCAAAGAGGGCAATAGCTCCTATTCTAAATACTTGTAATGGATTAGCCAAAGCTACAGCATAAACCAATTCTGGACTTGCTGTTGATTTTATTAAGAAACCTATTAATAATAAATCTATTAAAGCCAAAAGCAATAACCATACAAAAAATGCAATTCCAAGAGCCACATCTTGAGTTTTTACAATTGAAGATATAAAGAAGCTTAAGCCTAAAAAACAGATATTAATAGCAATAATTAAAGCCATATAATAAAAGAATTCTTCCCAAGGAACATTTGCTCCTTTAAATATTCCCCAAACCAAGGCTAAAATCAAAGCTCCAATAATTGGAATAGTTACCGTAAAAAGTTTTCCTAAAAACTTACCAAAGAAATATTCTTTTAATGAAATAGGAAAAGATAGCATATACTCTAGAATATTACTATCTCTTTCCCCTGCTATTGTTTTTACAGTATTTATTAGAATAAAAATAGGAACTATAACTATACAAATTTCTATAAAAATAAGCAACAATCTACTTAATCCACTAAATCCTTGAATTCTTGACTCTGTAATTCCAGTTATAAAAAATAAAGCAATAATTCCACCAAAAATCAAAGTATATACCAAAAACCATTTAGATCTTAAAGCCTCATTTACATCAGTTTTTAAAACTAGAAAAAGATTTTTCATTATTTATGCCCCATATGTCCTGAGTGATTTGATTGATTTTTCATTTTTTTCTCTTTTACTTTCTGAACTACATGGGTAAATTCAAAATTTTCACCATCTTGTTTTGATTCATATGCACTAAATCCAAAATCCATAGGAGTTGTTGCTCCAAAAGTCCAAAATGCTTTTTTGGCATCTATCCATTTTCCACTATTTGCATCTGCTACATAAATAATTGCTTCATTTTTCCATGAAATTTCACTTTCTTCAAACCATAAAATAGCACATCCTATGTCATCGTGGTAGTAACTCTTTCCATCTTGTGGATTCACAACTTGAACAGCATAATTTCTATCACTAATAATCATTTTACATCGTTCACAAACTTCTCTATCAAACTTCACTTCTTTTGGTTTAGTATTAACCTCTGAATTACAAGCTGTAAAAAACAATCCTAAAACAATAAACACTAAAAAATTAAATTTTTTCATCTAAAATAACCTTTCCTAAATCGAGTTCTATCTTTCTATTAACCAAATTCAAAACTTCTTCTATACGATGACTAATAAATATTATTAATCTATTTTTGTTGTACTCTTTAATAATTTCATAAAAGTTCTCCCTTCCTTTTGGATCAAGATTTGCCGTTGGCTCATCGAATATAAATATTTCTGGATTTTTTGCAATTGCAATAGCTATTAAAAGTTTCTGTTTCATTCCACCTGAAAGCTTAAAGAAAACCTTCTTCATATGCTCATTTAAATCTAAATCCATTTTTAAACAAAGCTCGACAACACTTTTTTTACTAATATTACTTGAATGTATAGCAAAATTTATAAGCTCTTCTACTGTTAATTTAATAGGTGGTGGAAGTTGTGGCACAAAACCTACTTTTGAAATCGTATCAACTCTGTTTTTAAATGGATTATTTCCAGCTACTTCTATTGTTCCACTGCTGGGAATATATTGACCTAATATGCTCCGTATTAAAGTTGTTTTTCCAGCACCATTTTGTCCCATAATTATTACACTATCTCCCTTATTTAGCTCCAAAGAAATATTATCTAAAGAGTTTTGAACTCCAAAGGTTTTTGTAAGATTCTTAATTTTTATCATATTAACTTCTTTAATTTAGTTTCAAAATTTAGTGAATCATTGTGGCATACTTCAACACATCTTCCACAAAGTGTACAATCTCCACTAATAACTGTTTGTTCTTTTTTATTATTTATATTTGCATTTTTCTTTGTAATATCTAAAACATGAGGAACTAAACAGACATTTGCACAAACTCTACAATGATCACAACTATCATCCCAAACAATTTTTGTTGTACTTCCCCAACCAATAAAACTATATGTTGTTCCAATAGGACAAACATATCTACACCAAAATCTTTGAGAAAAAAATGTATCAATCAAAAACACAGCTACTACAAATGCTAAAGCTATACTATAACCATAAATTAATGCTCTTGAGATTATTCCAACTACATTTATTATCTCAAACACTAAATATCCACTAACAAAGGCCAAAAATAGAAATATTGCCCAAAATATATATTTTATATTATGGTTAAACTTATACGATTTTATAAGCTTTCTTTTTTTTAAATATCTATGTAATTTTTCTGATATTTCACCTAAAATTGTATATGGACAAACCCACGAACAATATGCTCTTCCACCCATTATTAAATAGATAACAACTATTGTTAAAGTTCCAATAGTTAAGTTTATTGGAATATGATGTGTACTTGCAAAAACTTGCAAAGTCATAAAAGGATCTGTTAAGTGAAAACCTAAAAATCTAGAACCACTTAAATCTCCTTCTAGCATCTGTAAATCAATGTAGTATGAAAGAATAAATAACAAATGCACAAAAATAACCACAAACCATCTATAAAATCTAATTCCTAACTTTTTTTTGCCATCTTTTGTTGTAGTAATAAAAGTATCAAAGAAATTTGTATCTTCTATAGTAGCTCTTGTATTATACTTATTCATAATATCCTCTATTTAAAGTTTGCAATCTCTTTTGCTAACATTTTTAAATCTTCATCACTTATATTATTTAATAAACCTACCATTAAAGAGTTTGGTACTCTATTATGTTTATAATCATCGAGTCTATTTACAATATCTTCATAAGATTTTCCAGCAATCATTGGAGCTACTTTTGTACCTTCACCTGCTTTTCCATGACAAGAAGAACATGATGTTTTGTAGTATTTACTAACCTCATAATCACTCTTTGCTCCAGCTTGTTTTTTTAAATCTTCTACATATTTTTCTTCTTCACTCTTTTCTACTTTTGGCTCAACTTTTGCAACTTTCTCCTCTACTTTCTCTACAACATCAACCTTTTTAGAACTCTCTTGAGAAAGAACTAAAAATAACAAAACAAAGATTATAGCAATTAAAGCTATTCCAACAATATTTTTTGCTTTCATCTATCTACTCTCCCTTACCTCTTTATTTAATTGTGCTATTTCATTAGCCAAACTTCTAATCTCTTCATCAGCCATTTTTGAAATCAAATCTTTCATAAATACATTTTTTTTCTCACCTGTTTGATAAACCTTTATAGCCTGAAATATCTCATCTTCGTTTTTATCTAACAATGATGGTCCAATAACTCCATTTGCATAGTTATCATGACAAGCTGAACATTTTTGTATATAGTTTTTACTAAGTCTTTGAGATAGTATCTTTGCATTTAACTTCTCATAGCTATTTTTAATAGAGATTAAAGCTCCTAACTCTTTTGTTAAAGCAGTCTCTTCTCCACTAGGTGAGATTTTAACAACCCTATTTCCATCATAATCATAAGAGATAAAAGGATTATCTTTTTCAATAACTGTTTTATTCTCAGTTATAGTAATTCTTTGATTTAAAGGAGCTTTTACCTCCTCTTTTACTTGCTCATTTTTTGTTTTTTCATCTTTTTTATTATCACTACAAGCAACAAACAATGAAGCAATAATCAAACTAATAAATACTTTTTTCATCTATATATCTCCTTATAATCAACTCTTGGAATAATCACAATAGCAGCCTCGCCACTAGCAGGGCAAAGTTCTTCACAAACTCCACAACCAACACATTGGCTTCTTACCTCTGGATAAAAATTTCCTTTATTATCACTAACCATTGCTATTGCCTTGTCCTTCTCAGGGTATGGACATAAATCAGCACAAATAGTACAAGGTTTACCTACATAATTTTGTAAATCATCAACTACTTTTTGCTCTCTCTCATTTTTATTTGAATGTTTTAAAATTTCAGCAATATCTTCTTGTTTTACATTTTGTCCTTTCAAAGCTAAGCATTTACTTGGATTCTTAAGCATTGCTACTCCCATTTTCACTTGTTGTGCTGTTGTAACATCGTGATTTAAAGAACCACTAGGACAAGCAAGAACACAAGGAAGTAAATCACACAAATAACACCCTCGCTCTCTTGCATTTACATAAGGTGTTCCTATACTATTTCCAGAAGTAATATCAAGAAGTGATAGTGTATGGTATGGACAAACTTGTACACACTGCCCACACTTTATACAAGTAGATAAAAACTCTTTTTCATTTAAAGCTCCAGGTGGTCTTAAAAGTGTAGTTTGTGCATTTAATCTTGGAGCTAAAAATATTCCTGAACCTATTAATGATCCAAAAAATAGTGCTCCAGCTCCTAGTTTTACAAAATCTCTTCTTTTTTCATCATTTTTATTTTGCAATTTTATACTCCATCATTGGTTTATTATCAACTGCTAAAAGTTCTGGTTCTGAAAATGGAATAAATTTTGCTAAAAAATTTAGTAAATCCATAATAACTGAACCATAAAAAAACTTCACATTTGGATTATAAAGCCATAATTTATCAGCATAAACATAGTGTTTATATGGAATATCTCCATATCCATCACCATTTTTATCAAATCCTTCATACATATCCCAGTAGTTTCCACTCCAATCATTTATATCAAGATTATTTCTAGGAGTATCACTTACTACAGGTTCTATATTTCCTTTAATAACATTTTCTTTAAAAATACTTCTCTCTCTTGATACTTGAAATTGGACACCACTTGAGTTGTACAAAATATTATTTCTTTCAAAAACATTTACTGTTCTAGGATGATATGGTGATTGATCAAGATATAGACCTCTTGGATTATATATAAGATTATTTTCAAGAAGTGTAAAATCTGAAGAGTCTTTCATACCAATTCCAACACCAAATGCTCCTAAAGAGTTTTTAACAGTGTTTCCAATAGCAATAGTTCCACTACTATACATAAAAAATATTCCCACAGAGTTATACTCAAAAAAGTTATTTCTAACCATATTTCTTCCTGCATACATAAAATGTAAAGAGTACCTATTATAGCTTCCATAATTATTTTCTATATTGTTTCCACTTGAATACCAAAGTACAAAATCTCTAGATTTATACAATCTGTTTGCAAAAAGTTGATTATCGTGTGAATTCCAAAGCCTAATTCCATCTCCTCTAATACCTAACTCTAAATCTTTAGATGTGATAAAATTATCTACAATTTTAGATCTATTTACTTGTTCAAAATTTATCCCAAACAAAGAATCTGAAATATGATTATTTTCAATAGTAATATTATTTACTTCTTTAGCATGAATTGCACTATCAATTTTTTCTACACTAAAACCACTATTTTCAATACTTAGATTTTTAATAACTACATTTGATTTTTTTATAGAGATCACACTACCTTTACCATCTCCAATAATTTTTGCTTTTTTATCAATTCCATCAATAACTAAAGCTTTATTTATAACTATATTACCGTGATATTCTCCTTTAGAAAGAGTTATTATTGATCCTTCAGAAGCATTATCAATAGCCTCTTGAAGCTCATTGGATAAAAGAGATGTTATAAAAAATACTAAGCTAAATAATATTTTTTTCATTTAACTTTTTTGCTCTTTTCTTTTTGAAAATATTGCTAAAAGACTTAAAATACTAATAGCAATTAAAATATAAAATCCGGTATGTGGATATGAGTGAGTTGTAAACTGTGCAACTTTTCCATCTCCAAATACTGTTGGCATAAAAGGTTTTATTTTAAATGCTCCCCAATCTTGCATATTGTGTCCATACCAATATAACCACGCTGAATAATCAATCAAAAATGCTAATGGTAAAATAGCAGGAATTATCATAAGTAACCACGAAGCTTTCCCATCATAATATAAAAAACCTATCATCATCAATGTTAAAACTAGGAAAAAATAAGGAACAACACTTCTTTCAAATTGACCACCATGCTCCATAGGATGCATTCCTATATAATGGTTTATTGTATTCATCTCTTGCACATCTCCACTATAACCATCAAAATGGAAATATACAGGAATTCCATCTGGGAATGCCTCTTTTGGATAGTTTGGAGCTTCTAAAGATACTCTCCATACAGGCATACTAGCAACTCCAATTTCAGCTTTAAATTCCAACATTTTTTCAAATGAACCAACCGCAGGTTTTGGAGTGTTTGGACTTACATATTGAAAAGAGTGATAAAAATCCCAAATTTTTGCTACATAAGTTGGAATATCTTTTGTATCATGATTCTTTATTCTTTCCATTATCCCATTAAATCCAATAATTGGAATTGTATAACTAAAAGTTAGTAGCAGTAAAGCAACAATAGTAAAAATTTGATATTTTTTCATAATCGATTCTCCTAATCAATACAAAATTAGTAAGGAGGAATCCTCCTTACTTAATTGCTAATTATTGTAAATCAGCATTTTCATCAATCCATTTTAGGTATTCAATAATATTTTTAACCTCTTCAGGTTTCATATTTTGATTTGGCATTCTAAGATTAAATGTTTTAATCATAGCGTCCATATATGGATCATTATAATATTTAGCTGGATCAAGAATGAAGTTATAAAGGAATTGTTCTCCATTTTCATGTCTTAATAATGCTCCAGTTAAATCAGGTCCTGAACTTACTTGTCCAATTACGTGACAACCGTTACAACCACCTCTTAAATAAGCCTCTTCTCCAAGTCTTGCTTTTTCACTCATAGGAGTTGAAAGTTTTTTAGCAAGCATAGTTTTTGCTCTTAAACCAGCATCTGCTGTTTTAACCATATATTGCCAAATTTGATTTTCCCAAAGAATTGCAGTATTTAAATCACCAGCTTTAATTGCCTCATCTGCTTTTGTTTTTTCGTGAGGAATTTTATTATATTGATCTAATGCATCAGTTACTAAAGATTTAACTTCAGGATATTTTTCAAAACCTTTCTCTTTTAAGAACTTAACAACACTTTGTATTACATCGTCAGTTGCTTTATTTGTTGCAATAACTTTGTCATACTCTTTTTGTAACTCTTCTGGAGTCATTTTAGAAACTTTAGCAGCTTTATAATCTGGATATTGTTTATTTGGGTCTTTAACTTTTAAATATCCCATCATCTCTAGGTGTAAAGCTGAACAAAACTCTGTACAATAGTATGGATAAACTCCCTCTTGATCAGCAGTAAATGTAACTGAAGCAGTTTTTCCAGGTTCAACAGAAGCGTGAACATTTAATCCTGATAGACCAAAAGCGTGAGTCTCATCTTGTGCTCTTTCAAGGTTTGTAATATAAATTGTTACTTCATCACCTTTATTAACAGTAATATGTTCTGGATTTAAGTGACTTCTTACAGCAGTCATATAAACTTTAACTTTATTTCCTTCTCTTTCAACTCTCTCTTGACCTGCTAATGTTACACCTTCGTGAGCATTACCTGTTCTACTATTTGTTCCCATTTTGTCGTAAGTTTTTTTAGGTTTAATTTTACTTGCGTGAATTGAAACAACATCATGAGGCTCTCCTAATCCTATTGGCATATCATAAAGTAGCTCCATTTTATCCCCATTTAAATCAATTAATTGGTGATTTTGTGGATGAAGAGGACCAACTGGAAGAAATCTATCTATAGATAGTTTATTTAAAGCGATTCCATATTTACCTTTTGGTTTAGTAGATTTTCCTTCCATTGAATCAAGGTGTCCAATATTATAATGAACATTTACTCTATCAAGAAGTTTTAAATCCCTAAAATTCCATTTTACAACTTGTGAATCAACATAAAGTGAAGTATAAACTATTCCATCTTTTTCATCAAAAGTATTATGTAAAGGGCCTAATCCCAACTCTAATTGACCGTGAATAGATTTTTTAAAATCTAAGATTGGAATACCATATTGATCTTTTGAAGCAAACTCTTTTTTATCTATTTGTTCTTTAATTTTTGCAAAATCAAATATTGTTACGTGAGTATCAAGTTTTCCTCCAATAATGATATATTTACCATCAGGAGTAACATCAACTCCGTGAGGAGACTTAGCTTCTGGTAACAAGAATAATGCTCCAGCTTTAACAGCAGCATCTATTGTTACAACTTTATGACCATTTATAACTTTTGTATTTTTTGGATCTTTTGCAAGTTTTTCCAAAATTTGCCAGTTATAAATATGTAGATAGTCAGTATCATTTCTACTCATACCTGCTTCAAATGGAGGAAGACCTTTCTCTATTCCACCTGTATACATCTCTGAGTTAAAACTATTTGTAAATGCCCAACCGTGAGATGGACCTTTTCCTGCATCACTTAAATCTTGCATATATGGAGGTAACTCTAGAGTAAAAGATTCTTTTTCATTAATTAATCCTTTTTCATAATCAAACTTCCAAAGAGTAACTCCACCTCTATATTTCTCTTCATAAGCCTCAATAGGAACCCACTCATTTTCAAATGGAGCTGCATATTGAGCTGCATCAACTATATATTCTGTGTTTGGAGTAACAAAACTTCCACCATGTGTACTTTTTAAAACAGGATTTACTACAATTTGAGTAGTTTCAAAATCATGTAAGTTAATAACTCCTACTCTTGGATTTGCTTTATCATTAATAAAAAGATAATCTCCAACATATTCACCATTTTTTTCACTGAAGTTTGGGTGATGTGTATCTCCCCATTTTATTTCTTGCCCTCTTATATTACCACTATCAAGAATTTTCTTTGACTCATTATCAAATCCATATCCTTGCCATGGCTCTGGAGTAAAAACACCAATATATTTTAAAATTCTCATAGATGGGACACCATAAACAATTACTTGTCCAGATTGGCCGCCTGAGCTAAATACATAATACTCGTCTTTCATACCTGTTGGAACATATGTTTTTGCAGCCGCAAGAACATCTCTTTCAGTTAATCCTCTATCTTTCATAATTTTTTGTAAATCAGTTGAAGATAGTGCTGATGTAACAGACAAAAGAAGTATCGAACTTAAAACTGATACTTTTTTAAACATTTTAACCTCCTATAAAATTAATTATTTTTAATTATACCATATATAACTAAATTTTGTACTTGACTTATATTAATAATATTTTATTCAATATTATAAATAGGGCTGTTTAAAAAAGGTTATTTACAAATATCTTAAAAAATGTCCAAATTGTGGTTCAAATTATATAATAAAAAAGACAAATAGGAATGGTATCAGAAGATATAAATGCAATAATTGTAACAAATATTGTCCTCAAAAAGAAGACCAGAAAGATTAGAAAAATCTCTTTCTAAAGAGTATGTTTATAAACGACAAACTTTACAAGATTTAGCTATTAAATAGAATAAATCTATTCAATGGGATCATTATAAAATTAAAGAGTATCCAGTACAAACGTGTCACTTTCATCAAAATAGAATTATACAAAGATATATTACCATTAATTCAAAACTAGAAGTATTGGATTATTTATATTTGGATTAATTTTACTTTTAGTTGCTTATAAATTACCAATAAATAGAGAAAAAATTCAAGAGTTTTGGACAAAAGAGGCGTTAAATGAAAAAGTATCTTAATCAACTCAAAGCTGCTGAAACTAGTGGTACGAAAATAGGATTATTTAGAAATATATGTTCTATTTTTGGTGGATTAATGGTTGCATATTTAGGTATGACTCTTTTAGTATTTATTATTCCAAGAACTGCTGGTGAGTCTATAATAGTTTCACTTTTGCTAAATACTTTAGCTTGGGCAATTATTGCTTTGTGGATTAGTTTATCAAAAACAAAATACATAGCACTTTTAAGATGTATAGTTCCAACTTTGATATTTGGAATACTTTTAATAATACTTTATAATATTTAATAGGAGAATAAGAAGATGATAAAAAAGATATTTATATTTTTTATTTTTAATATAAGTTTATTGGCACATGATGAATTCACTTTGGAGATAATAGATAATAAAAATAATACAATAACCATAATTGGGGATGAGGAGCATAAGCAAGGACTAGCAGGAG
>JAGOHQ010000018.1 GCA_017996075.1 Aliarcobacter sp. | reverse complement strand
ATTTAAAGTACTCATTTGCATTTGAGTTGATAGCATTTTTGCTGAATCCATCGGTTTTGTTGGATCTTGAAGCTTTAACTCTTCAATCATTAGCTTTAAAAAATCATTTGTTGTCAAAGAGTCATTGCTTACACTTTGTGTATATTTATTTCCATAACTATCTGTTCCTGTTACACTATTTGCACTATTTATTTCTGCCATATTAAACTCCTTGTTTAAGATTAAATCATATGTTCTTCAAAGAAATATTGAACAACATTATCTGAATCCATAGCATCTTGAACTCTAACTGCAAGTTTTTCTTCCATTACAATTATATCACCTGTTCCAATTATTCTTGAGTTTACATAAATCTCTCCACCACTACCAGCTGGTTTGTGCAAAGAGATAATATCTCCTTCGGTTAATTTCAAAAATTCACCAACTGATATACTAGTGCTTCCAAGCATAACATCAACAACAATTTCGGTATCTACTAATAAATCGTAAACTCTTTCACTTATTTCCATATTTAATACTTTTTAATGTTATTTAATGATTGTATCATAAATCTGATTTTATATCACTAAATCTAAAGATTCAAGCATTGAAGATACTTTTGCTTCAATACTTCCATCAAAATTTCCTAAATCACTCGCTATTACAACACCACCTGCAACTACATTTGCATCTTCTAAAAGTTCAATAAAAGGTTCTAATTCCAACTCTTGTTTTAAAATATAATAATCTTTTGGATTAAGATGAATTTTTACTTTTGTTGCATTTTTTAGTTTTAATAAAAGCTGATTTATAGTCTGTTTAGCTATTTTTGAAGAGTTCTCTCCCACTTCAATATTTATTATTTTTTGAGCAATAGATATAGAAGTTTTTAATAATTTACTCTCAAAACCAAAAGCAGCCTGCTCAAAAAACGTTGCACACTGCTTTAAATCTTTTATAGCTTTTATAACTTGTGTGTCAAAATCTTTCCCCTTTATTATGGCATCTTGTTCAATAGTTGTAACTTTTTGTGACACTTCTTCAATTTTTTTTATCATTTTCTCAAACTCAGCAAAAATTGGCTCTATTTTTTCTAAAACAGCTGAATTATCAACAATATTCATAGATTTTGAAATATTTTTTACTTCTGTTTTTTCTAAATTTGACTCATCTTGTTTTTCTAAATTTGACTCAATAAAATCATGAGATTCTTCTTTTGATAATACTTTATTTTTTAAAAAATTAGATAATTCATACTTTTCTACTTTTTTATCATCTTTTAAAACTCTTGCGCTTGAGTAAACATTTTCAGCCATTAGTTACTCTCTCTCTCAATAATTCCATCATCCATCATTTTTTGAGCAACAGATAACATCCTTCTTTGTGCTGCTTCAATATCTTTAATTTTAACTTTTGTAAGCATTTCACTCTCTTCGTAAAATCTATCTTTAACCCTTTGAGACATTGCACCTGTAACTTTTTCTATCTGCTCTTGTGTAGTATTTTTCATAGCAACAACAACGTCTGCTGATTCAACACTTTGAATAATTTTCATGATATATTCGCTATCAAGGTTAAGTAAATCTTCAAATACGAACATATTATCTTTTATTCTAGTTGCTAGTGAAGTATCAATACCATTTATATTTTTAAGAATATCAACTGCTTTTGGTCCCATTTTATTTAACATATCTGCAACAACTTTAACGCCACCAACATCAACAATAGATGATAGCAAAGATTCTAATTTTCTTTCTAAAACAGCAGAAATTGTTCTTACAACATCAGGAGAAACATCTTTGATTGTTGCTATTTGAATACTTACCTTTACACGAATCTCTTCATCAAGCTCCATTAAAACATCTGCTGATTTTGAAGGATCCATATGTGCTAAAATAACAGCAATTGTATGTGGTGATTCATCTTTTATAAAATCACTTAACTGTTTTGGATTTACACTATCAAGATAAGAAAAGGCTTGATTTGCTAACTTCATTCTTGATAATTTTTCAAGCACCTCTTCAGCTGCTTCTTGTCCAATAGATTTATATAAAATATCTTTTGCAAAATCATATCCACCTGAACTAATAAAACCTTTAGTTCTAGTATATAGGTGAAACTCCTCTAAAATTGCTAAAGATACATCTTTATTTATAGATTGAATTTGAGTAATAGCAGTTGAAATCTGTTCAACATAATCTTTATCTAAATATTGAAATATTTTAACTGTCGAGTCTTCACCTATTAATACAAAAAATCTTGCGATTTTTTCTAGCATAGACATACCTTTTAAAATATCAATATCACTATTAATATCTACTGCCATTTATTTTTCCTATTTAAAATTAACATTACCTTCACTTAATAACAATTCAATCATTCTTGCAATATCAGCTGGATTATTATTTATCTCTCTATCAAGCTCTTCAATAAATACTTCATATTTAGCCGCTGATTCTTCATCAAGTCCATCAATATTGTTTAAAATTTGACTTTTTACTTTGGTTTTTAATCTTCCATGAGCTGTGTTTTGATCTAATACATCATCAAGTCCAGCTAACATATCTTTTACCAAATCTTCATCATCAACACCTATCTCTTTCTTCTTAGCATCTCCTAAGATTACCAAATCATTACTTGCTATAAATTTTCTATAAAAAATAAAGAGTAAAAGGGCAACTAC
Source organism: Aliarcobacter sp. (assembly GCA_017996075.1). Lineage (GTDB taxonomy): Bacteria > Campylobacterota > Campylobacteria > Campylobacterales > Arcobacteraceae > Aliarcobacter. The sequence continues at coordinate 8,055 of JAGOHQ010000018.1, read as the reverse complement.
TAAATATTGAATATAATCTTTATACTCATCTAATATACTTTTTATACTCATAGTTTCTAAATATCCACCACCAATTACATTTCCAAACTCATCTACAAGCTCGCCTTTTTCATTTAAAGCTTTAATTCCAACAAATTTAAAATCTTTTACAGTAATTGTATCGCCTCTTGCTTTGTCATATCCAATAGCATCAGCAGATAATGACTCTAAAGATGCTAAAAAATCAGTTTTATCTGGATGATCTTTTAAAACACCTGAATCAAAAGTAACAGAAGCTGAAATTCTTCTAATATTTGTAAAGTTACTATCTTTTTGAGATATTAATTTTCTTGAAATCTCATAGTTTGTAACAATGTTTGAGCTTTCATTGTTTGAAGATAGTTTACTTCCATCATTTAGCTGTTGTGGTGGTTGAATATTATTATCAGCTCCTGCTATTCCACCACTGTTATTTCCAAGTCCTGAAGCATTTGATGTATTTTCAATAACTTGTTGAGATCTAATACTTCCTTCTGGACTATAAATCTCCTCTTCAATATCTTTTTTAGTAAAATCCAAAATTACATTTACTTTTGCCATAACTCTTCCAGCTCCAACAACTGGCTCTAAAAGTGAAATAATTTTTTGCTCATAATCCTCTTCTATTTTATCTTTAAATTTTGTTTGAACTGAAGATCTTTGAGTATTCATATCTTCAGCAGATACTTCAAGCAAATTTCCATCTTGGTCTATTAATTGTATATTCTCTTGCTTTAAATCAGGAACAGCAGAAGCTATAAAATTTTTAATACCATCTAGTTGTTTTTGAGTTAAAAAAATACCCTGCTTTAGCGTCAAAACAGCAGAAGCAGTTGTGTCGCTCTTTTTTTCTGTAAATATTGTCTCTTTTGGAATTGCTATTTTTACATTTGCTTTTAAAACACCACTTAGAGACTCTAAGCTTTTACTAAGTTCACCTTCTAAAGCTCTTAAATATTTTACTTTATTTTCAAAATTTGTTGTACCAATAGATGATTTTTCAAAAATCTCCCATCCAACATGCTTGTTTGTTGAAGCTTCACTAGTTACAAGTTTAATTTTTGCAATATTTATAAACTCTTTTGAAGTTTTAAGAGTTAAATTACTTCCACTTCCTGTTATTATAAATGGAACACCAGCGCTTTCGAGCTCTTCAGTTGCTCTCATAACATCAGCTTGAGTAAGATTTGAAGCTATTGTGTAACTTAATTTTTTATCTTCAGCTTTTATATTTGAATATACCAAAAATCCAATAACCAATAAAAGCAGAAAAGCGAAACCACCAACAATTCCTATTCTTTGTGCTTTATTTAAGTTATTTATAAATTTTAAAAGTTGGTCCATTAAATAATCATCCTATTAACTCTTACCTGAAGCATCAATCACTGATCTAAAAAGTCTTGAATCTTTTTTTATAGATGACTGTATTGCATCAAAAAGAACTTTATTTTTTGATTGTTCGCTCATTTGACTATCTAAATTTACATTATTTCCATCATTTTGTTCTATTAAATTTGGAACATCAATCAATCGTGGATTGCTACTAGATCTATAATCAAGATTTTGCATATGGTTATTTGTAGTTCTTTTTAATTTTAAAATATTTTGCTCTTTTAACTCTTCTGCAAATACTAAATCTTTCGTTTTATAATCTGGTGTATTAACATTTGCAATATTGCTAGATATTACTTTTTGTCTTTCACCTCTAAAGTTTAGTTGTTCAAAAAGTTTTCCTGATACTTCACTTGCATGCATTATCTAGTATTTCCTCCAATTTTCTCTATTAAACCAGCGTTTAACTCATCTATTGTTTTAATTGCCCTTTGAGATTGATCAAATCTTCTATGAGCATCTATTAGCTCAACCATAGTACTTACTCTATTTACATTTGATTGCTCAACTGTTCCATTTAAAATCCTATTATCATTGTTTTCAAAATTTTCAACATCGTCTAACACCAAAGCTTTGTAAGTATTATCCCCTATTTTTTCAAGATTTTTAAAAGATGTTTTAGCAACTCCAATTTGTAACTCAAAGCCATCTTCCACAACTATAGCTTCATTATCTGCATTTAGAACATTGTTCCCATTTCCATCTACTAAAAATCCATCTAAATTTTTAAAAGCACCATCTCTTGTATATACTATATCACCATTTTCATTTTGGATTTTAAAAAAAGTATCTGGTGCATTTAAAGCAAAATCAAGAGGGTTTCCAGTCATTTTCATAGGTCCCATCAAAGGGTCTGTGTATCTTGTATCAATTTTTGGAATATTGTTTATTGTTATAGATTCAACAAATGGATTTTGTTGCTCCTCTTGCATTCTTTGTAAATACCAGTTAAATGTAGTTTCAGAAGTTCCCTCTTGTTTAAAACCAAAAGTATCTGCATTAGCAAGGTTATTACTTATTTGATCAAGTCTATTTATTTGATTTACCATTGAAGCTGTTAGTGGATAAACACCTTGGTTCATTTTATTTCCTTACTTGTTAAATTCAGCTATAAGCTTATCTAAATCATCGCCTACTAAATCTTGCGTATCTTGATCTCCATGAATATGTTTAGCCATTGGAAGTTCTCTTGGATTATCATCTTCAAAAAGATTATTTAGATAAATAGATAGTTTTCTAATAACAGACATAACTCTTTCGATTTTTTGTCTATTTATATCATTAAATTGCATAAGCTCCATTCCTTGGAAAATATGCATATCCTCTTCATCTATCGAAGTTTTTAAATCTTTTAATGAACTTTCAAAACTTTTTACTTTTTCTAGCTGTTGCTTAAATAACTCTATTTTTGGAAATTTATTACTCAAAGAACTTAAAAGTTTATTTTGAGATAAAACAAACTCTTCATACTCTTTTACTCTTTTTCTCATGTCACTATTGTTATCCAAAGTCAAACTTAATACATCGAAAATTTGTGAAACTTTCTCTTCTGAATCATTTGCTACTTGGCTGAGTTGACTTACAACTTTTGTGTCATTTTCAGCTGGAAAAGGAAATACACCTTCACTTATTTTTGAAGATGACCACTCTTTTACAATATCATCATCTGATTTACTAGATTTTGTAACAGTTTCTTGAACTGGTGTTGCTACAGGAGAATGATTTTCTAAAATAATATCATCTATTAAATCATCATCATCTTCAATATCATTTAATAGATCTCCTATTTCACTTATTTTTTTCTCACTAGCTGGTGAAACAAGGCTATCTTTATCCTCGTTTTTTTCTACTTGAGATAAAAGCGCTTCTATCTCTTCTGTATTTACTTTTTCTTCAGGAATAGGCTCTTCTTTAATAGTTTCAACACTATCTTGAGCTGGCATATCCAAACCGTTCATTAAGGCTTCAATATCTTCTTGACTCATACTCATAATAAACCTTTTTTATCTATTTTTTAATAACGCCATCTAGTTTCTCTTTTAAAACTTCTGCATTAAAAGGTTTTACAATATAGTTATTAACTCCTGCTTTTAAAGCTATTATAACCTCTCCTTTACCACCTTCAGTTGTAATCATGATAATAGGTGTTTTTTGATGTGTCCCTTCACTTCTTACTTTTTTAACAAGTTCTAAACCATTCATATTTGGCATGTTCCAGTCTGTTAAAATAATATCGTAATGCCCTTCTGTAAGAAGTTTCCAAGCTTTTAATCCATCTTCAGCTTCATCAAAACTCTCTTTACTAAATCCTAATTGCATAACAACATTACCAATAATTCTTCTCATTGTTGAACTATCATCAACTATTAGAATTCTCATTTTTCCCTCTTTGTATTAAAATTATTCAAATAAAGTATGCATTATATTTAATTTGTTTTAAATTTTTACTTAAAATTAGATTTTATAGAATTGTGATTTATCTAAAATTAATCCATCTTAAAATATAATATATGATTATTGATAAAGGAGATTTCTTATGATTAGAGGACTTTATACAGCAGCAACTGGAATGAATGCGATGCAAAACCAAATTGATGTAACTTCGCACAATATTGCAAATGTTAATACAACTGGATTTAAACAAGATAGAGCAGAATTTCAGGATTTAATTTATGAAACTTTAAACTACACAGCTGGGCAAACTACACAAGATACTAGAAACCCAACAGGAATTGATGTTGGTCTTGGAGTGAGGCTTGCAAATATTCAAAAAAACTTTACACAAGGTGATTTAAAACCAACTGGTAATCCTCTTGATATTGCAATTGTAGGTAAAGGATTTTTTCAAATTACACTTCCAAGTGGTGAAATAGCGTATAGTAGAAATGGTAACTTTAAGCTTGATGCTGAAGGAACTATTGTAAATGGAAATGGATATGCCCTTGAGCCTCAAATAGTTGTTCCGCAAAATGCAAAAGATTTAAGTATAGGAAATGATGGATTTGTAACAGCAAGAGATCCACAAACTGGGGATACAATAGATTTAGGTCAGATTATTTTAGCAGATTTTATAAATCCAGCTGGATTAGCACCTTTAGGTGACTCTTTATTTATGCAAACAGATGCTAGTGGTGATGTTGTTGAAGGAGATCCAACTACAGAGCAGTTTGGAGGATTAAGACAAGGTACGGTTGAAAGCTCAAATGTTAAGCTTGTAAATGAGATGGTTGATTTAATTACAGCACAAAGAGCATATGAAGCAAACTCAAAAGCAATTACAACAGCTGATAGTATGCTTGACACTGTAAATAGGTTAAAAAATTAATTATAGTTTTTAGTAAATTATGAATTTAGAAGAGTTAAAAAAATTAAGAGAAAAAAACTTCTCAAAACATAAAGAGAAAAAAAGAGCCTACTATCTAAAAAGTAAAATAAAAAAAGAGATAGATTATGAAGATGAATTAAAAGATGATGGCTTTTTAAAAAAAATGCAAGAGATAGTAAAGAGTCAAAGACTCTATATGGATAGTAGACAAGAGACAATTAAGAAGAAAGTAGAAGAGTATCAGATTCTAAAAAGAGATTACTATGAGCAAAATAAAGAAAAAAGACTAGAATACGATAAAGAGTATAGAGAGAGAAAAAAAGAGCAGTTAAAAGAGTATAGACAAAGATATTATGAAAAACAAAAAGAGAAAAAATTAGAAGAAGAGAAAAATGGAAACAGCTAATACAAATCCGGAAGCTAAAGTAAGTGAAAATCCCGAGGAAATAGAAGAGGATAAAAAAAATAAAACTATTCTTATAAAAAAAATTCTATTTATTACTATTGGTATTTTACTACTTTTTTTAATAATCTTAGCACTTGTATTTATTTTGAAAAGTGAAGAGCCAAAAGAATCTACAGAATCTGCACCTGCTATTGAACAAACAGCTAAAGAAAATGAAAATAATACTGAAAATATTCCTCCTGAGCCAGAAATTAAAGAGACAAAATTTGATTTCAACAAGCTAGAACCTGAAAAGTTAAATGAACAACTAGAACTACTAACAAATAAAAATATGATCTATCAAAAAGAGAAAGAGCAAAAAATTCTTGAAGAGGAGAAAAAGCTATCTCCTGTTTTAAATCTTGTAAATAATTTAAAAAACAAAGAAGAGAATAAAGAAGAAATTGCTACAACTCCTGCTGAAATTACAAATACAGAAGAAAATAAAAAAGAAGAAGTATTAAAAAGCCAAGAGGTAAAACAAGAAACAAAAGAAGAAGTAGTTCCTAAAAAAACTGAAGCACTAACAACAAACGACGAAACTCAAACAAAAAAGAATATAGAAGAGCCTACTAAAACAACAGCAGAGTCTTTAACTTTTGTAAAACTTATAAATGTTGCAAAAATAAAAGGTGATTTAAATAAAAAGTATTTTGATAAAGTAGTTGATATAAATGCAAATATATTACTTTGCAGAGATGATGAAAATATAATTGAGTTGTATTATGGCCCATTTTTAGAAGATAGCCTAAGAGATGACTTACTCTCAAAATTAATTAAAAATGGTTTTAAAGAGGCTTACTCTTTGGAGATGACAAAAGAAGAGTTTGATAAAAGATGTAACTACTAAGAGTTTTCTAAAATATCAAAAGCATTTTTTACAAATATTTTTTTGTTTTCTATATCTACTTTTTCTATAAACTTATCAAAAATATGCGGTATTAAGAATACTTTTGGAAGTTCTTTTGATACAAGCTCACTAGAAGTTTGAACTTCTAAATAGTCATTTAATGGGTATCTATGAATATCTTTTACTTTTCCCAAAAGTAATTCATTTTCAAAAATCTCACAAGAGATTAAATCAAACCAAAAAAATTCATTTTCTTTTAATACACAAAACTCTTTAGTAGCTTCTTGTGTAGTAAAAAGTTCACTATTTGTAAGTTTTCTTGCTAAATCTACATCTAAATAGTTTTCGAATAAAACCAACTCTTTATTTGGATTATACTCCAAAATTGTCAAAGTCAAATTTCTATTTGTTGTAAAAACAGCACCTTTTTTAAACTGCATAGGAAAATCAGAGTCTATAAAAAGTCTTAAATGACCTTGTAAACCAACTGCTTTTCCTAATTTTGCAACATAAACTTTATTCATCTATTTTGTAACTACTTGTATTTTATAAGATATTCCATCTTTTGCTTTGCAACCATTTGCAATTGTTTTTAGAGCATTTATCATATTTCCATTTTTTCCAATAAGTTTTCCTATATCAACACTATTTACACTTATTGTAATTTCAATAAAATTTTCATCTATTTGCTCTTTTGTTACAACAATATCCTCTGGAACTGCAACAACTAGTTTTGCATAGTTTTCTATAAAATTTATTATCATTTTAGTTTAAACTATTATCTTGAAGCTAGTTTTTTAACTTTTTCTGATGGTTTTGCACCAACACTTAACCAATAGTTATATCTCTCTTCATCAATTTTAAGAACTTGAGGCTCTACAACTGGGTTAAAATAACCAATTGATTCAATCCAACCTGAATCTCTTCTTTTTCTTGAGTCTGTTACAACTATTCTATAAAATGGTTTTTTATTTCTTCCCATTCTTGTTAATCTAATCACTGTCATGTTTTATCCTTTTTTTATTTATAGTATTGAGCTTTAAACTCCAAAAAAGTTTATAGCTCAACACTATTTATTTAAAATTATCTTGGAATTTTTGGCATTCCATTTGCTCCAACTTGAGAGAGCATATTGTGTAAACCTTTCATTCCACCTTTACTTGAAAGCTGTTTTGCCATCTTTGAAGCACTCTTAAACTGTTTTAAAATCTTATTTACTTGAACTTCACCAAGACCAGCTCCAGCAGAAATTCTTTTTTTTCTGCTAGGATTTAGTAAATCTGGATTTTCTCTCTCTTTTGGAGTCATAGAACCTATTAAAGCTTTAATTCTCTTTATCTCAACAGAGTTTTCAAAATCCATATCTTTTAAAGCAGGCATGGCACTACTTAAACCTGGAATCATTCCAATAATTGACTTTAAACTACCTAATTTACTCATCATTTGAAGTTGTTCTAAAAAGTCATTAAAGTTAAATTCACCTTTTTTGATTTTTTTACTAACTTCTTTTGCTTTTTTCTCATCAAAAATTGTTGATGTTTTTTCAGCAAGCCCAGCAATATCTCCAAGTCCCAAAAGTCTTGAAACTATTCTATCTGGAATAAAAACTTCCAAATCTGGCATTTTTTCACCAATACCAATAAATCTCAAAGGAACTTGAACTTGGCTTGCAATACTAAGTGCTACTCCACCTTTTGTATCACCATCATATTTTGATAAAATAACTCCATCTATTCCAATTTTCTCTTTAAATGTAATGGCTGTTTTAGTTGCATCGTGTCCTGTTAATGAATCTGCAACATAAAAAATCTCATTTGGATTTATTGCATTTTTAATATCTTTTAGCTCATTCATAAGCTCTTCATCAATAGCAAGTCTTCCAGCAGTATCTATTAAAACAACATCATAATGCTCTTTTTTTCCTTTTTCAATCGCACTTTTTGCAATTTTTACAGGATTTTTTTCTGTATCATCAAAATATATATCAACATCTATAGAAGCTGCAATTTGTTTTAGTTGCTCAAC
>JAGOHQ010000183.1 GCA_017996075.1 Aliarcobacter sp. | reverse complement strand
TCTATTAACTCTAAAGAAGCTCCACCACCAGTAGATATAAATGTCATATCATCTTCATCACCAGTAATTCTTACTAAATCAGCTGTATCTCCTCCACCAACAACAGTTGTTGCATATGAACTAGCTACTGCATGAGATATTTTTGTACTTCCTTTTGCAAATTTTTCCATCTCGTAAACACCCATTGGTCCATTCCATAAAATAGTATTTGCATCACTTAAAACTTCACTAAATAAAAGTGCAGTTGCAGGTCCTATATCAAGTCCCATCCAAGCTTTTGGCATCTCTTGAACTGGAACAATTTTTGCTATTGCTTCAGCATCAAAAGCTTCAGCTGCAACAATATCAACTGGTAAATAAAGTTTAACACCTTTTTGTTTTGCCAATTCCATAATTTTTAAAGCTTCAGGAATTAAATCTTCTTCAACCAAAGACTTTCCAATTTCATGACCTAAAGCTTTTAGGAATGTAAATGCCATTCCTCCACCAATTACAATTTTATCAACTTTTGGAACAAGGTTATAAAGAGCTTCAAGTTTTCCAGATACTTTTGAACCACCAACTATTGAAACAAATGGACGTTTAGGATTTTCAACAATATGGTGGAAAAATTTAATCTCTTTTGCTAATAAAAATCCAGCAGCTTTATGATTCATATCAAAATATTTTGCAATTCCTTCAACAGAAGAGTGAGCTCTGTGAGAAACTCCAAATGCATCATTTATATAAACATCTGCCATAGAAGCTAATTTTTTACTAAGCTCTTCATCATTTTTTGTTTCACCTTCTTCAAATCTCATATTTTCTAAAAGCATAATTTCGCCAGTTTTTAACTCATTAGCCATTTTTAAAGTTTCAGTACAAACTACATTTGGAGCTAGTTTAATATCTTGTTTTAATAAAATATGTAATCTTTTTGCTATTGGAGAAAGTGAATATTTTTCTTCAAAACCACCTTTTGGTCTTCCAAAGTGACTAGCTAATATAACAGAGCAATCATTATCAATACAATATCTAATTGTGTTTAGAGCACTTCTAATTCTTCTATCATCAGTTATATTGTTGTATTCATCAACAGGAACATTAAAATCACATCTTATAAATACTTTTTTACCAGTAATATCTATGTTTTTTATCTCTTGAAGTTTCATATTATTCCTTATTTTTTTGCTACATAAATAGCTAAATCTACAAGTCTAGCCGAATATCCCCACTCATTGTCATACCAGCTCATAACTTTAATCATATTTCCACCAATAACTTGAGTTAAGTCACTTGCAATAATTGTAGAGTTTGTATTTCCTATTAAATCACTTGAAACTAGCATATCATTATCAACCGCTACTATTCCAGAAAGCTCTTTTGATTTTTGAGTAAATAAAGCATTGATTTCTTCTTTTGTAGTATCTTTTTTGATTAAGAAATTTACATCTACCATTGAAACATTTGGAGTTGGAACTCTTACGCTTTGACCATGAAGTTTTCCATCAAGTTGAGGCATTATTAATTTCATAGCTTTTGCAGCACCAGTGCTTGTAGGAATCATATTAGCAGCACCAGCTCTTGCTCTTCTTTTATCAGATTTATGTTTTACATCAAGGATGTTTTGGTCATTAGTATAAGAGTGAATAGTTGTCATTAAACCTTTTTCTATTCCAAAAGCATCATCAATTATTTTTGCTATTGGTCCAAGACAGTTTGTAGTACAAGATGCATTTGATATAATTTTTTCTCCATTATAAGTTGACTCATTTACACCTACAACAAAAGTTTTTGTATCATCTTTTGCAGGAGCACTCATAACAACTTTTGAAGCACCATTGTCAATATGAACTTGGCATTTATCTTGAGTTAAATATGCACCTGTACACTCTAAAACAATTTCAGCTCCACAATCTTTTGCGAAAGATAACTCTTTTGCATCTCTTGTTGAATAAAGTTTTGCATTGATTTTCCCCATTTTTAGGAAACCATTTTCAACTTTAACATCACCTTCAAAAGTTCCATGAACAGTATCATATTTTGTGATATATTCAAGCATTGAAGCTTCTGCTGTATCATTTATAGCAACCAACTCTATGTCACTTCTTGTAGCAATAATTCTAGCTACACATCTTCCTATTCTCCCAAATCCGTTTATTGCAACTTTAATAGCCATCTAATCCCTTTATTAAAATTCTAAATGGCAAATATTTTATCTAAAAATTGCTATAATATAATTTAATCATAAAACAAAGGTAAGTTTTTTTTGAAAATTGCGATTTTTGGTGGTAGTTTTGACCCAATTCATATTGCTCATAAAAAGATTGTCGAAACTGCTTTAAAAGAGCTAGATATTGATAAATTAATAATTGTTCCTACATATCTTAATCCTTTTAAAAAAGATTTTTTGTTTGAACCTAAAGATAGGTTTAAGCTATTGCAAAAAGTTTTTAAAGATGAAAAAAGAGTTGAGATTTGTGATTTTGAGATAAATCAAAAAAAACTAAGCTACACTTATGAAACAATAAGATATATTAAAGCATCGATAAATCCTAGTAAAATCTACTTTATTATAGGAGAAGATAATCTAAAATCTCTTAATAGATGGCACAATATAGATGAGTTAAAAGAGAATTTAGAGTTTGTAGTCGCCTCAAGAGATGGTTATGATTTACTTACAAATGAGTTTAAAACATTAGATATAAATATAGATATTAGCTCTACAAAGCTAAAAGAAGATCTAGATTTAAACTTTGTGCCAAAAGAGATTTGGCAAGATTTAATAAATTTAAAAAAAGGAAAAATTTGAATAGTAGAATAAATAAAATTAGAGATATTTTAGATGATAAAAAAGCCTCTGATATTGAGATTTTTGATTTAACATCAAAAGATTATTTAGTGGATTATGTTGTGATTGCTACAACTTTAAATCCAAAACATGGTTTTGC
>JAGOHQ010000182.1 GCA_017996075.1 Aliarcobacter sp. | reverse complement strand
ATCAAATAAATCATAATTTAAAAGAAAAATTTAAAATAGTTCATACAACTTTTCAGTTTGAGTGGTAAGTTTTTATAAATAATCTCTTGTATAAATCTATTCCATTATGCATATCTCTTTTTTTGCCATATGTTTTATCGTAGCAACTGCAACCAAAATTACAATTAAAGTTGTAATCATTGCTAGAGTATAAGATAAAAACATATAAAAATCTTTTTTTGTTAATTCATACATTAAAATAGAACTTAAAGTTACAGCTGCTAAAGGAAAAGTAAAAGCCCACCATGAGATAAAAAATTTTATTTTTACAAAATTTTTATACATAAATGCAACTAAAATAGTAAAAAATAGAGCTAAACTAAATAAAATTTGGGCAAAAAAATCTAAATTTCCAGTTAATTTTATATATGAGATAAATCCTATTGCAGGAGGTGCTATTAAAATAAACATTGTTGGCATAAATTTAGCAGCAAATGGATTATGAAAAATTATTCTATTTAAAATTATTGAAAATAATATTATCCAAAAAAACATACCAATTGAAAAATAAAAAATTAAAATAGCATTATCTACAAAACCAACTCCAGCAATAGGAACTATTAAATTCCCAACAATAGGAATAAACCAAGCTGGATTAGAATGAACTATTTCTAAATTATTATTTATCCAAAATCGAATAGTATAATATGTAAAAAATATATGTAAAATTGCCCCAAAATAAAAAAAACTTAATGAAATATCTAAACTGTATTCTCTAAATGCAGCTGATAAAATCAAAATTGATATTGAACTTGCTGCAAAAAAATTAATTCTTATAGGATGATTTAACTCTTTTACAACTTCTTCTTTATATTTTATAATTTTTAAAAAATATGTAAAAAGAGTTATAAAAAATAAAGCTGTAGTAATAATCAAAAAAGTTGTAGCAAAAATAGTAGAAAATGAGAAAACATGATTTAACCTTTCAAAAACTAAAGTTAAACCTCCAAGTCCCATAACTGTTGCAAACATCATAACTGGAAAAAACTGTAACCTATTTGAAGGTATTGTTTTTATAATCTCTTCATTCATATTTAAATCCTATTTTATTTATTTCAACTTATATTATAAGTTGAAATAATCATACTATTATAAAAATAAATTATTTATTAATTAAACATATATATTTATTTTTACTCTTTTATTATAATTTTAAATTATATTACTTTCATAAGATTTTAATATAATATTGCATACAATCTACAAAATTTTTTATGAAAGGATTTTTATATGACATTAAGAGAGAAATTTTCACCTACTTGCTTTTTGAGTGCTTTGGGTGCTGGAGGACTTAGTGTATCATTTTTTATGTACCTAATGTTTTTAGTTCCACATCCAACAACTCCAATGGCAACTTTTGAATATATTATGGAAGCTTTAGAAAAAGGTGATGCTATAAGCTTTATATCTTCATTTGCTCTTGTATTTATAATTGCATTTGCAATTCTTCACTTTAAACTTCTTTATTGGAATACAAAACAATATCTACTATATAAAAAAAGTGATGCTTACAAGGCTTTGATTAAATCAAATGGTCAAATTAGTATTATGGCACTGCCATTAACATATACAATGAGTATAAATGTTGGTTTTGTTTTAGGTGCTGTTTTTGTACCAAATTTATGGAGTTTTGTTGAGTATCTGTTTCCATTTGCACTTATTGGATTTGCTATTAATGGATATTTTGCTCTAAAAATATTTTTTGACTATTTTTCAAGATTGATTATTAATGGTGATTTTGATTTTACAAAAAATAACAACCTAACACAAATGATATCTATTTTTGCACTTGCAATGGTAGCAGTTGGATTTGCAGCACCTGGTGCTATGAGTTCAAATATTGCTATAAATGCAGTTGGAATATTTGGAGCAATACTTTTCTCTTCACTTGCAATTATGTTGATATTTATAAAAATAATCTTAGGTTTTAAAAATATGTTTGAACATGGTGTTACAGTTGAAACAGCTCCATCTTTATGGATTATGATTCCAATCTTAACACTTCTTGGAATTACATTTATAAGATTAAATTTTGGACTTGAACACAATTTAAATGCAATAAGCGATAAATCATCACTATTTGTTTTAACTTCAACAATACTATCTTTACAAATAGTATTTGGGATTTTAGGTTTGGTTATTATGAAAAAGCTTGGATATTTTGAAAAGTTTATAAAATCAAATGAAAAATCTGCACTATCTTTTGCACTAATTTGCCCAGGTGTTGCATTTTTTGTATTTGGAATGTTTTTTATAAACTTAGGTCTTACATACAATGACATTATTACAAAGTATTCAGTTGTTTACTATTTACTTATGGTTCCATTTATATATGTTCAAATAAAAACTATAGTTCTATTTTTTAGACTTTATAAAAAGTTTTCATTATAATAATTTAGTTAATATTTTATCTATAAATAAGTATTATTTATGTAAAATAGATAACTTTTAATTATAAATTAAAAAGAAAATATAAAAGGAAATTTTATGAAAAAAATATTATTGAGTTTATGTACGGTTCTAATTTTAGGAACAACAGCAAGTGCTAATGATAATAGTGCAAAAGGTTTAAATGTAATGATTACATCAGAAGATGCTCAAACACAAATGATGGGTATGGTTTTATCTACTATGACTTTGAAAAAAGGTAAAGAGGTAAATATGGTTTTATGTTCTCATGCTGGAAATCTTGCCTTAAAAGATAGCGAAAGCCCAAAACTTAAACCTCAAGACAAATCACCAAAAATGATGCTTGAAGCATTAATTAAAGATGGAGCAAAAGTTGAAGTTTGTCCACTATTTTTACCAAATGCTGGAAAAACAGAAGCTGATTTAATCCAAAATGTTACTGTTGCTAAGCCACCAGTTGTTGCTGATAAACTTTTAAATAAAGATTATCAAAATTTAAGTTATTAAAAA
>JAGOHQ010000181.1 GCA_017996075.1 Aliarcobacter sp. | reverse complement strand
AAAGTGTTTATCATATTTTAAAAAGTGAAAATTTAGACTCTTTTTATGAAAAACTTGGAAATAAAACTATAAAAGCTCCTTTGCAAGTCTCAAATGATGACTTATCAAAATTTGACTCAGAAAACTTCTTAAATAGTTATACAACAATTACAAAAGATGGGTTTGTACAAATTGATTTAATACTTGAGGGAATTCATTGTGCAGCTTGTGTTTGGCTAAATGAAAAAGTTTTATATGATACAAAAGGTGTTATTGAAGCAAATATAAATTTCACAACAAATAAAGCAAGAGTTGTTTTTAACAGTGATATTTTAAAACTCAGTGATATTATAAAAAAAATTAGAAGTGTTGGTTACAACGCTTATGCTTATGATTCAAGCATAGCAGACAAAGAAGCTAGTAAAGCCAAGCAAGATTATTTTGTAAGAATTATGGTTGCTGTAGTTTGTACTATGAATATAATGATGTTAAGTGTTGCAAAATATACAGGTTTTTTTACAGGAATGAGTATTGAAGTAAAAAATATGATACATCTAGCAGAGTTTATTCTTGCAACTCCAGTTTTATTTTTTAGTGGATTTGTATTTTATAAAGGTGCATATTTTGGTTTAAAAAATCGTATTGTAAATATGGATTTGCTTGTAAGTTCTGGTGCCACAATGACTTACGTTTACTCTTTATTTGTTTTATTTGGTGCAAAAGGTGAGAGCTATTTTGATTCTGTTGCTATGATTATAACTTTTGTTTTAGTTGGAAAATATCTTGAAGTAATTGGTAAAAAATCAGCTATTGATACTTTGGATAAAATAAAATCAACTCTCCCTTTAGAAGCTATTGTTGTAAAAGATGGAAAAAAAGAGACAAAAGCTTTAAATTTAGTACAAGTTGGTGATTTAATTGAACTTAAAATTGGAGAAAAAGTTCCAGTCGATGGAAAAATTATAAGCGGAAATGCATCTTTTGATGAATCAAGTTTAACCGGTGAATCAATACCTGTTTATAAAAAAACAGGAGATAATATTTTTAGTGGAACCCTTATTTTAGACTCTACAATACTTTTTGAAGTTGTAAAAGATTTTAAAAACTCAACTTTTTCTTCAATTGTAACTTTGCTTGAAGATTCACTAAACTCTAAACCTAAAATTCAAACTTTGGCAAATAAAATTTCAAGACGATTTAGTTTAATAATTTTAAGTATCGCATTTATAACATTTTTAGTTTGGTACTATTTTGGACTTGATTTAGGATTTTACTTTGAAGGTGTTAATCAGTTTGAAAGGTCATTTATAACTGCTATTTCTGTTGTTGTAATTGCTTGTCCTTGTGCTTTAGCACTTGCAACACCAATGGCTAGCTTGGTTGGAATTAGTGAGTTGGCAAAAAAATCATTACTATTTAAAGAAGCAAAATTTATAGAAACTATTGCAAATGCTACAACTGTTGTTTTTGATAAAACAGGAACTTTGACAAAAGGTGAATTAGAAGTTAGTTTTGTAGAGTTTTTTAATAAAGATGAAAGAAGTATAAATCTTCTTTACTCTTTGCTTGATAGCTCAAATCATCCTGTTAGTATTGCTGTAAAAAGATATATTAAAGAAAACTTTGAAGTTTCAAATGTAAGTTTAGAAGATATAAAAAATATAGAAGCAAAAGGATTAAGTGCAAGATATGAAAATATTGAAATTTTAGGTGGAAATGAGGCTCTTTTAAAAGAGTTTGATGTAAAGATAAATATTCATTTAAACTCAAAATTTACTCAATATCTATTTTGTATAGATAAAAAAATAGTTGCAAATTTTGAGTTAAAAGATGAGTTAAAAGATGATGCAAAAGAGCTTATAGAGTATTTAAAAGAGCAAAATATAGAATCTATAATGTTAACAGGAGATAATAATTTTGTAGCTTCAAGTATTGCAAAAGAGTTGGAAATATCAAATTATAAAGCAAATCTAACTCCAAAAGATAAAGCAGATTTTATAAAAGATTTAAAAAATAGTGGTAAAACTGTTGTTATGGTTGGAGATGGTGTAAATGATAGTGTTGCACTAGCTTCTAGTGATGTTGCGATTGCTATGGGAAATTCTGCTGATGTTTCTATGATGGTTTCTGATGTAGTAATGTTAAATTCAAAATTAAAATCATTAAAAGATGCTTTTATAATCTCTAAAAAAACATATAAACATATAAAACAAAATTTAGCTTTCTCATTAATTTATAATACAATTACAATTCCAATCGCAGCAGCTGGATTTATAATTCCACTTTTTGCTGCATTATCTATGAGTTTAAGTTCTTTAGTAGTTGTTTTAAACTCTCTTAGAATTAAAATCAAATAAAGGAAAAATTTATATTATGATTGATGATACGCTATTTTTTATGTTAGTAGTTGGACTTATAATTTCAGCTGGGATGTTATTTTTATTTATTTGGGCTGCAAAATCAGGACAATTTGACGATGCTTCAAAAATGACAAATGGAATGCTTTTTGATAGTGTTGAAGATTTGAATGATGCTATAAAAAAAGAGAAATCTATAAAAGAGTCAAAAAAAGATATAAAAAAAGAGGATAAGTAAAACTCATCCTCTTTAAAGTTTTGTTAAAACTAAAATTATTTACCCATATAATCAGCTAATGCTTTAATATCAGCATCACTTAATTTAGCAACTTGGCCTTTCATAAGACCTTTCATAGGACCACCATAAGAACCATCTTTGTATCCATTTAAAGCTTTTACTATATCAGCTTTAGCTAAATTAGCTGGAACATGAGATTTGTTTTGAGTAGTGATATTAGTTTCACCTTTAACTCCGTGACATGCTTTACATGTTGCATAAGATGCTGGTGCATCTGCAAATGCAAAACCTACTAGTGCTACTGTTGCAAGAACTACTTTTTTCATTTTTTCTCCTTTGAATTTTAAGAAAGAAATATTAGCTATTTTTTCTTTTTTTTATGCTTAATAAC
>JAGOHQ010000180.1 GCA_017996075.1 Aliarcobacter sp. | reverse complement strand
CTTCAAGTCTCGCAGCTACATCATACATTAACATATTTTTATTCTCTTCAGATAGCTCTTTTGCAACTTTTTTAATAACAACATTTCTTGGATCTCTTGTAGCATAAACAGGGTGTCCAAATCCAATGATAATCTCTTTTTTAGCAATTCTTTCTTTAATATCTTTTTCTGCTTCATCAGCTGATGAGTATCTTTCTTGAATTCTAAATGCAACCTCATTAGCACCACCGTGTTTTGGACCTCTTAAAGCACCAATAGAACCAGTAATACAAGAAAACATATCTGAATTTGTTCCAGCAATTACTCTTGAAGTAAATGTTGAAGCATTAAATTCATGCTCAGCATATAAAATTAAAGATACATGCATAGCTTTAACCCAAGATTCTCTTGGTTTTTCACCATGTAATAAGTGTAAGAAATGTCCACCAATTGTATCATCATCAGTTACAACATTAATTCTTTTTCCATTGTATGCAAAATGGTACCAGTATAAAAGCATAGAACCAAAAGATGCCATTAATTTATTGATAATATCTTGAGCTTCAGCTTTTGGATGAGACTCATCTTCTTGATTTAATGCTCCAAGAACTGAACAACCTGTTCTCATAACATCCATTGGATGACAAGTTTTTGGTAATTGCTCTAATGCAACTTTTACACCTTCTGGAATATCTCTAAAAGATCTAAGTTTTGCTTTATAAGCTTTTAACTGCTCTTTATTTGGCAATTCACCATAAACGATTAAATATGCAATCTCTTCAAATTCAGCTTTTTCAGCAAACTCTAAAATATCATACCCTCTATAATATAAATCATTTCCTGTATTTCCAACTGTACATAATGCTGTACTTCCAGCTGCTACACCTGAAAGTGCAACAGATTTTTTTGGTTTAAACTCTGTACTCATAGTACTCATATTTTCTCCTTAGTTTGATTTAATTTTAAATAAAATGTTAAAAGCTAATTACTTAGCTTTACCTTTAGAAAATAGTTCATCCATTTTTTGCTCATATGAGTGGTAGTTTAACATATCGTATAACTCCATTCTTGTTTGCATTGTACTAATAACACCCTCTTGAGTTCCTTTATCTTTTAACTCTTGGTAAACATTTAATGCAGCTTTGTTCATTGCTCTAAATGCTGAAAGTGGGTAAAGAACCATTGCAATTCCAACACTTGCTAACTCTTCAGTTGTAAATAAAGGAGTTGCTCCAAACTCAGTAATATTTGCTAAAACTGGTACACTCATAGCATCTGTAAACTCTTTATACTCTTTTAAAGTGTGAACAGCTTCAGCAAAAATAGCATCAGCTCCAGCTTCAACATAAGCTTTAGCTCTAGCAATTGCAGCAGCTTGTCCTTCACTTGCATGTGCGTCAGTTCTTGCAATAATGTAGAAATCAGGATCTAACTCTTTTTTAGCATCAACAGCAGCTCTGATTCTATCACACATCTCTTCAGTAGATACTAACTCTTTATTTGGTCTATGACCACATCTTTTTGCAGCAACTTGATCTTCAATGTGCATTCCAGCAGCACCACTTCTAATAAACTCTTTAACAGTTCTAGCAACATTAAATGCATGTCCCCAACCTGTATCAGCATCAACGATTAATGGAGTATCACAAATAGAAGTAACTCTTCTAATATCAATACAAACATCTTCAATCATTGTCATACCTAAATCTGGTAAACCATAAGAAGCATTTGCAATTCCTCCACCACTTAAGTAGATTGCTTTGTGACCTACTTTTGTTGCTTGTAATGCTTGGTATGCATTAATTGTTCCAACAATTTGTAGTGGACTTGAAGCTTTTAGGGCTTCTCTAAATTTTTTTCCTGCACTTGTCATTTGTATATCCTTTAAAAATATTGTAGAGAAAATTATATCTATTTTGTTTTTTTTTGTATGTACTATTTTGTTTTAAGAATTTACAATTTTTATACATTTTTTATAATTTGAACATAATTTGTTTTTATGTATTATTTTTGTACAATATACGAAAATTTTATTAAAGGAAGCTTATGGATTTTAAAAATTCAATAGAAAAATTTATAGAGATATTTAATCGTTCAAACTTAAGTATTTCAAAATTTGCTAGCTTAATTGATAAGGATAGAAGAACTATAACATCGTGGATAGATAGAGTTAGTAATGTAGAAATAAGTAACGATATAAAAACTAAAATCTGCAAAGAGTTTAGATATCCTGAGTATATTTGGGAAGATGCTTGTAGTGGTGATGAATTTTTAAAGTCTATTACATCTATACCTCAAAAAGAGGTTAGAATTATAGATGAAGATTATAAAGGAAGACTTCAATATATAATTGAACATGAAAAAAATAGAAGATTTGTAATTCAAGCACAGTTTCCAGGACCAATGTATAGAGATAGTGCTGTACGAAAAGTGTACAAAACAACAAATAGTTCTGAAATAGAAGAGTTAAAACAAGAAAGAATTAACCAAATGTTAAGATATGACTATGACACAACTGAATGGTACTCTATAAAATCAGTCCTTAGTTTTTGTTTCGCAAGTATTGGAAATTTTTTCACTAGAGAAGAAAAAATAAAAGTATTAGAACTTATGCACGAACTTTTTAATAACAACTACAATAAAAAACTATTTTTATTTGACTCATTCTCAAGAAAAATATATGGAATGGAGACAACCTATATATCTATAAATGTAAAAAATAAAATACTATTTTTTAAATCCCCAATTGAATCTGTTTTTATAGAGATAAGAAATAAAAGCTTAGTTGAAAGAATGCACAAATATTATAGTTCATCAATAGAAGCACCATCTCATGTAAATTTTTTGGATTCTGTAAAGATTTTAAAGATACTTCAAGATGCTGTAAAATACAATAACACAATAACTCAAGCTTATGAAACAATAAATCGTGAAACAAACTATGGAGAGCTTTTTTACAATAATCTTAGTATTGATTTGCAAAAAGAGGTAACTCC
>JAGOHQ010000179.1 GCA_017996075.1 Aliarcobacter sp. | reverse complement strand
TCTGACTTGGTCAAGCTTTTTTGTAACACTCCTTAGACTTTTTTATGCAGTATATCTCTTTTCTAATGGAGTCAGCCCATTTAATGAAGAATGTGGTCTTCTGGAGTTATAGTACATGTGGACATAATCCATTGCAATTTCTTTTGCTGTTTCATAGTCTTTTAATATGTAGTTATTCATCTTTTCTGCCTTAAATTTACCAAAGAATGACTCCATTACAGCATTATCATAAGGAGTTCCTTTTCTGCTCATACTTTGTATGATTCCTTCTTTTTCACAATATTCCACTAATAATTTTGATGTATACTGTCTTCCTTGATCGGAATGAAAAATCAAACTATTCTTTACTTTATTCTCTATTTTTGCTTTTTTTAGTACTTCTTTTACAAATTCCGCTTTCATATTTGTTGAAATATCAAATCCTACAATACTTCTGTCATACAAATCAATTATTGCACAGGCATATACAAACTTTCCATTGTTTAATTTTATGTACGTTAAGTCGCTACACCACTTTTCATTCGGTACAGTTGCTTCAAAATTTTGTTCTATAACATTTTCAAAAGTTTTATGAACAGGTTCGTTGTATTTTACTTTATTTT
This sequence comes from Aliarcobacter sp., assembly GCA_017996075.1. Lineage (GTDB taxonomy): Bacteria > Campylobacterota > Campylobacteria > Campylobacterales > Arcobacteraceae > Aliarcobacter. The sequence continues at coordinate 2,378 of JAGOHQ010000179.1, read as the reverse complement.
TTTTCTTTACAACTATTGATTTTAGATTTAATTCTTGCATATACTTTAATGTCGTAGGTAATGAAATAAATATATTCTCCTTCTTTAATTGTATATTGATTTTTCTGTATCCCATCACTCCTTCAAAATAGTGATACTTCTCTTTTATTATTTTCTTAATATTCTCTTTCATAGTATTTTGAACTTCTTTATTCTTCTTTTTATAATTGTAGTATGCATTAGGAGATAAGTTGAATTTTCTTAATAACCAACGAACTCCAAATTCATGTTGTTCTTTCTCAATAAATTTATATTGAATTAATCTATTGCCTTCGCAAAGAAGGCTGCTGCCTTTTTTAGAAATTCATTTTCCTTTTCAAGCTCTGCATAAGCTTTTTTAATTTTGTTAAGTTCTTCATAAACATCAATTTCTTTTTTTACTATTTGATTTGTAATACCTTCTTCACGATAGTTTTTAACCCACTTATTAAGTATTCCATGAGATAGATTATATTCTTTTTTTATGCTTTCCATACTTCTTCCATCTTCAACATGAAGTTTAACAAGTCTTTTCTTAAATTCATCATCATATTTTCTTTTTATCATTTGTAACACCTCTTTTTAATTTTATATATTTTATCATTAATCTAGGGAGTGTTACAAATTCATTTTACCATGTCAGTCATTTGTGCAGAAATTTCTGTACTTGCACTTGCTACACTTTCACTAGATTTTTTTATATCTCCAAATATTTTATCCAAATTAGAAACAAAAATATTAAAATATTTTGCTAATATTTCTATTTCATCTTTCGATTTAATATCAAGACGTCTCGTTAGATCTCCTTCTCCTTCTGAAATGTCCTTCAAAGAATTAGTTACAACGTTGACAGGACCTACTATAGACTTTGTAATTAAAATTATTATTACCACAAAAGAAACTATAATAATTAGGCTTACTACAGTAATTTCTATGATTATTTTTTTATATTCATTTGCTATTTCCTTTTTAGTTTGTTCTGATGTAAACTTTGTATCTGCAACTATTGCATCTAATTCGCTACTATATTTATTAAAAATAGGTGTTAATTTATTTTTTATTAAATTTTGAGCTTCTTCATTTTTATTAGCTTTAGATAAGTTTAAAAACTCATTAAAAATAGTTTGATACTCTGCATAATCTACTTTAAATTTACTAAACAAATCTTTTTCAATATTATTAGTCATTAAGGGTTCATATACTTTCATTTCAGCTTCAATTATTCCATTTAGCCTTTTTATTTCTCCTTCTACCTTTGCCATTTCTGACTCACTACTTGTCGTAGAATGCATAAAAGCCTGTATCATATGGTTTGATGTTTGAGTATTCATATTAGCGATACTCATTGACCCTTTCATCTTTACATCTGTAATAAACTTCAAACTGTTATTAAATTTATTAAAGGAATATAGCATAAATAAAATAGTTATAGCAAATAAAAATCCTACAATTCCAAAACCTGATTGCAATTTGGCTTTAATTTTCATAATTATTCCTCCTAAAATGATTATTTCACGATTGCTTATTTTTCAATCTAAATATTATTACCATAATAAAGTTTATTTCCTCTTTATTCACTTATTATATCATCACAAATTTGTACTTATTATATTTTCTCAAATAAAAAGAACAGGCTTGGGGAACCTGCTCTTTTCATACATTGGGGATGTAGTCAAATAATAGAACTAAGGAAGATGTTCTAATCTGTTTTACTCTCTATTTTTATCTTTCCTTCTTATTTTTTAAAATTTATTTTTTTATTTTATCCAATGTTCTCATAACCGTAATTGATTCATTCCAACTCATTATTTCACTTTCTAATTTACCATTTCTAAGTGCTGTATTTACTTCTTCTATTTGATATTCAAATCCATTTATAGCAAAAGGAAATTCTTTTACTTCTTCTTTCCCATTCATATTAATAATTAGTTTTTCACCACTAGAAAATCTTGGAACTCTTAAAGTTCCTTTTGTTCCTACAATATTAGCTTCTCTTACTGTATTCAGATTAATAGCTCCATATGTATTAACTTCTCTTCCATTTTCATAACTTAGTATTGCAGAAACATTTTCGTCTACACCTGTTTTTCCTATAAAAACATTACTTTTAACATCTATAGGTTCTCCTCCCATAAGCCATGTTCCATATGAAATTGGATATATTCCTACATCTAATAAGGCTCCACCACCTAGTTTTGGGTCAAATAATCTATTCTTTTCATCAAATTCTGTATAAAATCCAAAATCTGCTTGAATCAATCTTATTTCTCCAATCTCTCCATCTTCTACCATTCTTTTAACTTCCTTATGCACAGGTAAAAATCTTGTTTTCATTGCTTCCATAAAAAAAGTCTCGTTTT